>JANQLP010000245.1 GCA_028280515.1 Hyphomicrobiales bacterium | reverse complement strand
AATCGCCCCCGCGGTCAAGGCTTTCTCAAGGAACGTCTGAGATGCTTGGCACCATTAAGTTGACGATGCCCGCAACAAGTTAACTTGCGGTTGAAGCGTCATCACAACCGCGTAACCGGGGAGAGCCGGCTTGAAATCCGACGTGCTGAAATCGGGGCTTCGCGCGCTCTACTATTCCGGCGCACACCATGTTCTGGCGCCGTTTTTCCAGGGGATCGGCATGATTTTCATGCTGCATCAGGTTTCGCGCGCGCGTCCGAGCCCGTTCGCCGCGAACCGCGGCCTGATGGTCACGCCCGAGTTTCTGGACCTGGTCCTGAACGAGGTGAAGACAGCCGGGATCGACATCGTCTCGCTCGATGAGGCCGCCGAACGCATTCGCGCACGCGGCGCTGCGCGCCGGTTCGCGTGTTTCACCCTGGATGACGGATACAGGGACAACCTCCAACAGGCCTATCCGGTCTTCACGAAGCACCGCGCGCCGTTTGCGATCTATGTGCCGTCGGATTACCCCGACGGGAAAGGGGACTTGTGGTGGTTTGCCCTTGAGAAAGCGATCCTCACGCGCGATGCGGTTGAGATCGAGGCGCCCGGCGGGGTCGAGCATATCGAGGCCAAGTCTGATACCGAAAAACAGCACGCGTTCAATCGCGTGTATCGCCATCTGCGGAGCATGGACGAAGAAAATGCGCGCAAATCGGTCTCCCGGATGTGCGCGGCCGCAGGTGTCGACACGGAGCACCTTTGCCGCGAACTCGTCATGACATGGGACGAGATCCGCGAACTCAATTCCGATCCTCTGGTGACCATTGGCGCTCACACCGAATCCCACTATGCGCTCGCCAAATTGCCGGAACACCGAGCGCGCGAGGAAATGCGGCGCGGCGCAGACCGCCTGGCCGAGGAAACTGGCGAGTGGCCCGTTCATCTGAGTTATCCGTACGGGGATTCGAACAGCGCCGGGCCGCGAGAATTCCGGATTGCCGGGGAACTGGGATTCAAGACAGGCGTCACCACCCGAAAGGGCGTGATCTTCTCAGAACACGCCGACCATCTGTTGGCGCTTCCGCGGGTCTCCCTCAACGGCGAATATCAGTCGAAGGTCTTCACCCGGGTGTTCATGAGCGGTGCGCCGTTCGCCCTGTCGAACGGATTTCGCAAAGTCGATGCGGCCTGAGCTTCAGCCGCGCTCAGTCCGGTTTCTGCATCCATCGCACCAGCAGGCCCGCCGGGAGGACCCACAGCAGTCCGGCGACCAGGAAGTAGAGCCACTGCATCGATTTCGATTCGATGATGACCTGCGAGGCGCCAATGGCCATCGCCAGAGTTGCGTAGACGGCGAGGAACGCAAGCAAGATAATGGCGCCAAAGAACTTCCGGGTCCGGTTTGTCATGAGAGCAACCTATCAGGCTGTCGCCATGCGGCAACATGTACAGTTGGTCGCACACGCCGCGAACGGTTGTATGTGGTCGCAATGATGAATCTTCGCTGAAGGTGCCCGATGAGCGCAACAGCCGAAACCGCAATCCTCAGAGACGAGTCCGCCGTAAGGGTCTGGCTCTACTGCATGTGCGCGCTGATTTTCGCGATGACCCTCGTCGGCGGCGCAACACGGCTGACGGATTCGGGGCTGTCCATCACCGAGTGGCAACCGATCCTCGGCATCATTCCCCCGTTGAGCGATGCCGCCTGGCAGGAAGCCCTGGAGAAGTACCGGCAGATCCCGCAGTACCAGATCATCAACAAGGGCATGAGCCTGTCGGAGTTCAAGTTCATCTACTGGTGGGAGTGGGGCCACCGGTTCCTCGGACGCATGATCGGCTTTGCGTTCCTGATCCCGTTCATCTACTTCTGGGTACGGGGCTATCTGACCCGGCCGATGGTCCCGAAACTGGTTATCATGTTCGTGCTCGGCGGCCTCCAGGGCGCGCTTGGCTGGTACATGGTGATGAGCGGCCTCGTGGAGCGCACCGACGTCAGCCAGTACCGTCTTGCCGCGCACCTTTGCGCTGCGGTGGTCATCTTCGGCTACATCTTCTGGGTCGCCCTGCGCATGGGTCAGGAGCAAACCCGGCAGATGCCCGCTTCTTCGGGCTTGAAGATCTCTGCAATCGCGCTGACCGTGGCGGTGTTCATCCAGATCGGCCTCGGCGCCTTCGTAGCCGGACTTGACGCGGGGCAGGGGTACAACACCTGGCCGCTGATGGACGGTGCAGTCGTGCCGGCCGGGTTGGGCGCCATGTCACCCTGGTATCTCAACCTGTTCGAGAACGCGCTGACGGTGCAGTTCAACCACCGCGTGGCCGCCTACATCGTCCTGATCTGGGCGTTCGCCCATGCCGGCATCGCGATCGCGCGGTCAGAGCCCGGCGCCATCGCCGTCAGCGCCGGACTGCTGGCCGTAACTACGCTTGTACAGGTGATCATCGGCATCGCGACATTGCTGGCGCATGTGCCGCTGTCTCTGGCGCTGCTGCATCAGGGCGCTGCGATCGTCCTGTTCGCGGTGCTGCTGTGGCACCTCACGTTGCTTGTGCCAACGCCTGCTCCAGATCGCCGATGATGTCCTGAACGTCCTCGATCCCGATCGACAGGCGCACAACGTCATCGCCGGCGCCCGCGGCCTGCCGCTGCTCCAGCGTCAACTGGCTGTGGGTCGTGGAGGCCGGATGGATGATCAGGCTGCGCGTGTCGCCGATATTGGCCAGATGACTGAAGAGCTTGACGTTGCTGACCAGCCCGACGCCCGCCTCGAAGCCGCCCTTAAGCCCGAAGGTGAACACGGCGCCAGCACCTTTCGGCACATATTTCTTCGCCAGCGCATGGCTGGGATCGTCCTTCAATCCCGCATAGCTCACCCATGACACCTGATCGTGCTTCTGCAGCCATTCGGCAACCGCGAGCGCGTTGTCGCAATGGCGCTGCATACGCAAGCTGAGCGTCTCGATCCCGTTGAGGATCAGGAACGCGTTCATCGGCGAGATGCACGGACCCAGATCGCGCAAGCCCAGAACACGGCAGGCGATCGCGAACGCAAAGTTTCCGAACGTCTCGGCGAGCTTCATCCCGTTGTAGCTCTCACAGGGCTCGGAGAGGGTGGGATACTTGCCGCTCGCCATCCAGTCGAACGTGCCGCAATCGACGATCATGCCGCCGATCGAGTTGCCCTGGCCGCCGAGGAATTTCGTCAGCGAATAGACAATGATGTCCGCGCCGCTTTCCTTCGGCTTCCAAAGGTACGGCGTCGCCATCGTGTTATCGACAATGAGCGGAACGCCAGCCTTTTTGGCAATCTTTGAGATGGCCTCGACATCGACGACCACGCCGCCGGGATTGGCGAGGGATTCGACGAATATCGCCTTCACCTTATCGTCGAGCGCCGCCTCGAAGGTTTCCGGCTTGGACGTGTCTGCCCACACCACGTCCCAGCCGAACTTCTTGAAGGCGTGATTGAACTGATTGATTGAACCGCCATAAAGCTGGCGTCCGGCGATGAACTTGTCACCCGGCTCGAGCAACGTGTGGAACACGATCTGCTGCGCGGCGTGGCCGGAAGCGACCGCAAGCGCCGCCGTACCGCCATCGAGCGCCGCGACACGTTCTTCCAGAACACCCTGAGTCGGGTTCATGATGCGGGTGTAGATGTTGCCGAACGCCTGCAGCGCGAACAGCGATGCGGCATGATCCACATCGTCGAACACATAGGACGTCGTCTGGTAGATCGGCGTCGCTCTTGCACCCGTCGCCGGGTCCGGCTGAGCCCCGGCATGAACGGCAAGCGTATTGAAGGAAGGCGTGGTCTGATCACTCATGGGTCCGTCCTTACGTCAGAGAAGATTATTTTGTGTCAGAGGTGAGAAGCTTGTAGCTGGCAAAGCAGAAGAAGGTTCCGAGCGCGATTTCAATCCAGCGCCGTGCCGATCGATACGCCGCGACCATGGGCGATGTCGAGAACAAAACCGCATAGGCGAGATGACCTCCGACCGACATGGCCGTGGTCCCAAGGACAATCGATGCGCCAACCCAGAACGGTGCGCCGGCTTCCATGCCGAGCGACATGATGGCGATCCAGGTCAGGGCGGCTTTCGGGTTGGTCATCTGGATCAGCAGACCGCGCCGGAAGTAGAGCAGGGGACTGGTTTCGTCGTCCACACCCGCGATGAGCATTTCGTCATGGCGCGCGGCCGATCTGAACGCCTTGAAGGCAAGCCATAGAAGATAAACGGCGCCAACGATCTTGATCGCCGTCAGTGCCGCCGCATAGAGAGACAACAGCGCGGTCAGGCCGAACAGCGTCAGCAGCCCCCACAGAAACGAACCGCACGCGATCCCGAGAGCGAGGGCCTTGCCCGACTGGCGGTCCACGCCCATTGACGTTCCGATGACCGAGAGAATGTTCGGGCCGGGACTGAACATCCCCAGCATGAACGCCCCATACGCTATGAGAATGCCCGGCAGGTAGATCGCAATCTGGTCCATGACCCCTCCCACATCACGAAATCGCCGCTAACGCAAGACACGATGCTGCACGCCTTTCGGCGCCAGTTTCGGGCGCGCACTGGAGATGGCGCGGGAATTGACGCCCGCCCAGCCGATTTCGCCGGAAAGGCGCGCATACTCGATCTTCGGACAGCGGTTCATGACTACCTGCATTCCGGCCGCTTCCGCCTCCCGCGCGGCCTCGTCATTGCGCACGCCGAGCTGCATCCAGACGACCTTCGCGCCGATGTCCACGGCTTCCCGGGTAATGGCCAAGGCCGCTTCGGAATTGCGAAAGATATCGACGACATCGACAGGGTCGGGGATATCTTTCAGAGACGCGTAAACACCCTGACCGAGAATCTGCCCACCCGCCTTGCCGGGATTGACCGGCACGACTGTGTAGCCTTTTTCGATCAGGTACTTCACGACGAAATAGCTCGGCCGCACCGTGTTCGCGCTGGCGCCGACGATTGCGAACGAGCGGGCGGAGTTGAGAATGCCGCGAATATAGTCGTCCGTGTAGGTGTCGTGGTTCATGAATGTCCGAGCGCCGGGCATCAGGAGTCCCGCCATTGCGGGTCCCGTTTTTCGAGGAAGGCGCTGAGGCCTTCCTTGGCGTCATGAAGCATCATGTTCTTCGCCATGGCCCACCCGGCCGTGTCGTACGCTTCGCCGAGCGGCGCATCGATCTGCTCGTAGAACGCCTTCTTGCCCATCGAGATCGCTGCCGCCGACTTCGAGGCGATTTTCTCGGCCAGATCGAGCGTGAGGGTCATCACCTCAGCGCGGGGAACGACCCGATTGACCAATCCGAACTGCAGCGCATCGTCCGCACTGACCATTTCGCCGAGCAGCAGCATCTCCATGGCGCGCTTGCGTCCAACGTTACGGGCCACCGCGACGGCCGGTGTCGAACAGAACAGTCCGATATGGACGCCCGGCGTGCAGAACTCGGCCTCGTCGCTGGCAACCGCCAGATCGCACGTCGCAACAAGCTGGCAGCCTGCCGCCGTGGCGGTACCCTCGACCGCCGCCAGAACGGGTTTCGGGCTCTTGACGATCGCGCTCATTACCGAAGAGCTCGCCGCAAACGTCTCGTCGAAGAACGCTTTGCCACCGTCGTCGTCTTCGCGATGCTGCTCCAGCTCGCGGATGTCGTGTCCGGCGCAGAAGACGGGCCCGTTGCCGGCGATCACGATCGCCTTTACCGATGGGGTGTCAGACAATTCCACGAACTGTTTGACAAGTTCGTCAAGCAGTTCGACCGACAGACTGTTGCGCGCGTCCGGGCGGTTCATGGTCAGGACCGCAATAGGCCCCTGGTCCTCGCGCAGGAGGACACCTTCGTTTTTCGGGGCGGGGTCGGTCATTGATCTGTTCAGTTCGGCGCGCTGTCTGAGTCACCATAGTCCAGCGTGGTCAGAAGTCCATCGCGACGTTTCCCTTTCCTTATTCTCCAACTGGAATAGATTGGCGCGGCCCGCAGCGGACCGACGGAGAGGGTGACACCATGTCCATGGCCGAGAACAGCGCAGACACGCCGCAACTGGCGATGAACGCAGCGCAGTTGACGGAATATCTCGACGAGGTTTTCCCCGAATTGCAGGCGAACGGCCCGCCTATCCATGTTGAACATGTCGAGCCTTACAAGGCGCGCTTGCGGATGGAATTCCTTGAGTCGGAACTGCGGCCGGGAGGCACGCTCTCCGGACCATCGATGTTCAAGCTGGCTGACGTGGGCTTCTACGGTTGCCTGCTGGCCATGATCGGCCCCGTTCCTCTGGCGGTGACGACCAACATGTCCATCAATTTCATTCGCAAGCCGACCCGAAGCGACCTGCTTGCCGACGTACGAATCCTGAAACTCGGCAAGCGCCTTGCGGTGGGTGAGGTGTATCTTTACTCCGACGGCTGCAATGAACCCGTCGCGCACGTGACCGGCACCTATTCCATCCCGCCACCCGAAAAGCGCTAACGGACTCGTTGCCAGCCGCCACCGGCGCTTACTCGGCGTCAAGCACTTTCGAGATTTGCGGCAGCATGCTCTTGACCAAGGCGACGTTTTCCGGGAGCGGCTGCAGTCTCCGCGCCATCGCCATCTGCTGCTGCATCATTGCCTTGATCTGCGCCTTCTGTTCGGCGCTCATGTTCGGGTCCTTGTCGATCTCATCAAGAGCCTTTTGAGCCTGCGGCGCAAGCTGGCCCGGGCCGTCGCCTGATCTGACGAAACTGTAGGTGATGGCGACCGTCTGCGCGACCTTGACCCACTCCGGAAAACTCAAAAATCCGTGCGCCTTCAGAACCTTCTGCATTTCCGCATGCGCCGCCTGATACTGGAAGAGCCGTGATGCGGAGTCCATCGGGCCGGCGTCAGAGGCGTCGTCCTTGTCGTACTTCTTTCCCAGCGCGTTGAACTCAGGGAGCGACCCGAGGAATCCATCGACCTTGGCCCTGGTCAAGGGGACCTGCTGCAGCTGCATCATCTGAGCCGGACCGGGCGACTGGGCTTTCGGCGCGCGAGCGTTGAAGCTCAGGAACAGGACGAGGGCGAGTGGCGCGATCAGGCCGCAACACCCGAACGTTCTGAAGGGTTTCAACATTCGAACACTCCTTTTCCGTTTGGTTTGGCCGCGACGAGCGTCATGACATGAGCGGGCACTCAACTCCACCTTGCAACCATCGCGCAACGACAATTTGACGAGCCCGCAATTCACCGCCGACAAAAACAGGCCCAAATGCGCCAAGCTGATGAGGTATTATTTTACCGTGATAATAAATCTCTGTAATATATCGTTTTTTTCTGATCAAAGTGCTTGACCGGTTCGCGAGAAACCCATAGAAGAGCGCCGAGAATTGTACTGCATATCGTGCGGTCGAAGGACGTTGTCCTGTGACAGGCCAAGAGGCCCGCGGTTATTCGGGAAATCTGACAATGAAAACGTATACGGCAAAGCCGGCAGACGTTGAAAAACAATGGGTTCTGATTGATGCGGAAGGTCTGGTCGTCGGCCGGCTGGCGGCGTTGATCGCGACGCGTCTGCGCGGCAAGCACAAACCCTCATTCACGCCCAATGTTGATTGTGGAGATCACGTGGTGGTGGTGAACGCGGACAAGATTGCCATGACCGGCAACAAAAAGACCGACAAGGTCTATTACCGCCATACCGGCTATCCGGGCGGTATCAAGAGCACGACGCCTGGCGAGATCCTGTCAGGGAAGCACCCGGAGCGGGTGCTGCTGAAGGCCGTTGAGCGCATGCTGCCGAGCGGTCCGCTTGGCCGCAAGCAGTTCAGCAATCTTCGGGTTTATGCGAGTGCCGAGCATCCCCATGAGGCACAGGCGCCGGTCGCCCTCGATGTTGCCGGCCTCAACGCAAAGAACAAAAGGAGCGCGTAGCCGCCATGGCCGATGAAGAAGCGAAGACCCTGGAAGATCTCGGCGAGCTGACCGGGCAGGGAAGCGGTGAAGACGGGCCGGCCCCGGTGGCAGCACCCGTCTACGAGCAGAGGCTCGACGAGCATGGCCGTGCGTACGCCACGGGCAAGCGCAAGGATGCGGTCGCCCGCGTCTGGCTCAAGCCCGGCGCCGGGCGTATCGAGATCAACGGCAAGGAGCACGCGGAATATTTCGCGCGGCCCGTCCTGCAGATGATCCTCAAGCAGCCCATTGCAGCGGCCGACCGGGTCGACCAGTACGATATCAAGGTCACGGTCCGTGGCGGCGGCCTCTCCGGACAGGCGGGCGCGGTGCGCCATGGCATTTCCAAGGCGCTGACGCACTACGAACCGGAGTTGCGCGGCGTCCTGAAGAAGGGTGGTTTCCTCACCCGCGACGCCCGCGTCGTGGAACGCAAGAAGTACGGCAAGGCGAAAGCGCGCCGCAGCTTCCAGTTCTCGAAACGGTAAGCTTCCCGGACAACGGATCGATTGTATGATCGGGCGTCTCTCGAGGGAGGCGCCCGATTTGTTTGGTACGGCAGGTCATCAAGAGGATCACCCACCATGACCGCAACAGTTTTCATAGACGGCGAAGCCGGCACGACCGGCCTGCAGATCAAGTCGCGGCTTGAAGGGCGGAGTGACCTGACGCTCCTGCACCTTAAGGACGACGAACGCAAGGACACGGGCAGACGCAAGGAGATGCTGAACGAAGCGGACCTGGCCGTCCTGTGCCTGCCCGACGACGCGGCACGCGAGTCCGTGTCCTTGATCGACAACCCCGAAACACGCGTCGTCGACGCGTCGACCGCCCATCGCACGGCGCCGGGATGGGTCTATGGCTTCCCCGAGTATGAACCCGGTCACGCGGACAAGATCGCCGCAGCAAAGCGCGTCACCAATCCGGGATGCTATGCGATCTCCTCGGTGGCTGTCGTCCACCCGCTGATAACGGCCGGGCTACTGCCCGCGGACTGGCCCGTGACGATCAATGCTATTTCCGGCTATTCAGGTGGCGGCAAGGCGCTGATCGCGGAGTTCGAGGACAGCGGGTCGGAGACCTACACCGACGCGCCGTTCTTCACTTACGGTCATACGCTCTCTCACAAGCACATTCCCGAGATCACGCAGTGGACAGGCCTTGGGCACACCCCGGTGTTCGTTCCGAGCGTCGGACGGTTTGCCCAGGGAATGATCGTGCAGGTCCCGCTTGCGCTCTGGTCCATTCCGGGCGACCGCAAACCGAGTGACGTCCATGATGCGCTCGCCGACCACTATGCCGGCAAGCGCTATGTCAGCGTCGTTCCGCTGGAGGAAACCCGGGAGATGATCCGCCTGACGCCGGAGATCCTCAACGGCACCAACGAGCTGCGCCTCCACGTCTTCGGCAATGAGGACAGTGGCCAGGCCGTCGTCATGGCCTTGCTCGACAATCTGGGCAAGGGCGCGTCGGGTCAGGCGGTGCAGAACCTCAACATCATGCTCGGGCTTGAGGAAAGCGCCGGGCTCTAGCTGCCGGCGCCATTCCCCGCGAGTCTGGCGGGCTCTTCCTGCATGTCCGATGTGCGGCTTTTCACGTAGGAGCCGGGCGCATCCTCGATCGGCTTGAGCTTGCCGTCGCCCGGCTTGCGGGCCTCGATCATCTTACCGGAATGATCTGAGAGCCACTTCGCCCAGTCCGGCCACCAGGATCCGGGATGCTCCTTCGCATTCTCGATCCACGCTTCGAGGTTCTCGGCCTGGCTTTTCTTCGATGTCGGTTTCTTGCCCGTCCAGTACTGGTACTTCATTTTCTCCGGCGGATTGACCACACCGGCGATGTGCCCCGACCCGGCGAGTACGAACCGGACCGGGCCGGCAAACATCTTAGCCCCCTTGAACACCGACTCCGCCGGCGCGATATGGTCCTCGCGCGTGGCGAGCTCGTAGACCGGGATCGTGACCTTCCCGAGTTTGAGCTTTTCTCCGCCAAGGCTCATCTCGCCCTTGGCCAGCGTGTTGTTGTGGTAGAACTCGCGCAGATAGAAGGCATGGTTGGCCGCCGGCATCCGCGTCGAATCCGAGTTCCAGAACAGCAGGTCGAACGGGAACGGCTTCTTGCCGAGCAGGTAGTTGTTGACGACATACGGCCAGATCAGGTCGCGCGGGCGCAGCATGTTGAACACGGTCGCCATGCGCGCGCCTTCCAGATAGCCGCGCTCCGTCATCATTTCCTCAAGAGACTTGAGCTGGGCGTCGTCGATGAAGACCAGCAGGTCGCCGGCTCGCGTGAAGTCGACCTGCGTCGTCAGGAACGTCGCGCTGGCGATCCTGTCGTCACCCTTGCCCGCCATATAGGCCAGGGTGGATGCCAGCAGGGTGCCGCCGACACAGTAGCCCAGCGCATTGACCTTGGGCTCACCCGTCGCCTTTTCCACCGCGCTCACGGCTTCGAGCACGCCGTCGATCATGTAGTCCTCAAACGTCTTGTGGGACAGTTCCTCGTTCGGGTTGACCCATGAGACGATAAAGACCGTGAAGCCCTGAGCAACGGCCCATGAAATGAAAGACTTCTTGGGGACAAGGTCGAGGATGTAAAACTTGTTGATCCAGGGCGGGATGATCAGCAGCGGCACCTTGTGAGCCTCGTCGGTCGATGGGGCGTACTGGATGAGCTGGAATATGTCGTTCTGGAAGACGACCTTGCCCGGCGTGATCGCGAGGTTCTTGCCGACCTCGAACGCCTCGTAATCGGTCTGACTGATGCGCAGCAGGTCTTTTGAACGGCTGAGATCGTCCGCAAGCAGTTGCATGCCCTTCACCAGGTTCTCACCGTTCGTCGCCATCGTCTCGCGCATGACTTCCGGGTTGGTGAAGACGAAGTTCGACGGAGACATCGCACTGGCGATCTGGTTGACGTAGAACTCGGCACGCCGCTTGGTGTTCTCATCCAGGCCCTCGACATTCTCGACCATGTCCTCGACCCAGTTGGCGGTCAGCAGGTAGGCCTGCTTCCAGAAGTCGAAATACTGCCGGTCGTTCCAGTCTGAATCCTTGAAACGGGCATCGCCCGGTGCAGCGGTAACAACGGGTTCCACCTCTTCTCCGAGAAACCGGCGCACGGACCGACCCCAGAGGTCGGCATAACTGCTGAGCAGCTTGCCCTGCGCGCTGACGAGTTTCGCGGGGTCGCTGACCCATTGCTTCGCCACCTGGCCCAGAACCTTGGCCGCCTCGCTGGCGCCGCTCGCCGCGCTGTAGGGGCCGCCATCCTGCGAGGCCGATCTGTTGGCGACGCTGTTCAGCACACGCCCGCTTTCTTCCATCAGCCGTGCGATGTTCTGTGCCAATGCCTGCGGATCGCGAAACGTGTAGCTTTCCGCATTCCCATTTCCGTCAGATGTGTGTCCGTTCGAACCGGTTTTGGCCATATCCGTGCCCTATGTTTTCCCTATCTTAAGAATATGCATGGTTAGCTCAGACGGCAATTTGCACTTTCGACCATTGGTATGGATTGATTCGAGTGCGATTTGGGGTTTAGCTCGCCTTGCTGTCCGGTGCGTGACATTTTGCGGATCGCGAGCGTTTAACTGTTGTTTGACCGTGAAGCAACCGTCCTAAGACCATGCAAATTTTTGGCCGACTTTCAGCAGTTTTGTGCACCTTGGTGTGCGCAGGGTTAATCGCGGGTTGCGCGGTTGAGTCCTATCCCGGCCTGTCCACCTCCAACGACCTCGATACCCGGGTGCTCTCCAGCGACGAGCAGAAGGAAATGATTCGCGATCTGACCGCCGCGCAGGACAACCTTCAAGTCCCGGAAAACACCGAAGAAAAGAAGACACCGTAGTCCGGGCCTGCGCGCGGCAATTCTCCGTTTTCAGCAGTTTTTCGTCTGCCGCGCGGCGGTCGCGAGCAAACGTTTTGCTTGATGAAACGCGGATTTCCCGTCTTTATGCGCGGAGATGTCATCCTCACCGGACACGGGCAGGGGCCCGCGCGATGCGAGGGACGGAATCTTGCAGGAATTTCATAGGATAAGGCGCCTGCCACCTTACGTCTTCGAGGAGGTGAACAGCCTCAAGGCGACAGCGCGCGCACGCGGCGACGACATCATCGATTTCGGCATGGGCAACCCCGATATGCCGACACCGAAACACATCGTCGACAAGCTGGTGGAAACCGTCGGCGATCCACGGACCAATCGCTATTCCGCATCACGCGGCATTCCCGGGCTGCGGCGCGCGCAGGCCGCCTACTATGAGCGGCGCTTCGGCGTGAAGCTCGACCCCGATACGCAAATCGTCGCCACGCTCGGTTCGAAGGAGGGTTTTGCCAACATGGCGCAGGCGATCACCGCGCCGGGCGATTTGATCCTTGTGCCGAACCCCACCTATCCGATTCACGAGTTCGGCTTCATCATATCGGGCGGCAGTATCCGCCATCTGCCGGTCAGTACCGACGAGGAGTTCCTGCGCCACGTTGACCGGGCAGTACGGCACTCGATTCCCAAACCGACCGCGCTCGTTCTCAATTTCCCGGCGAACCCGACGGCGCAAGTCGCCGATCTCGATTTCTATTCGGAGATCGTGACATATGCCAAACGCCACGACCTGATCCTTTTGAGCGACATCGCCTATGCCGAGATCTATTACGACGGCAATCCGCCGCCGTCGCTGCTGCAGGTTCCGGGCGCGATGGACGTTTCGGTTGAATTCAGCTCGCTGTCGAAGACCTACGCCATGCCCGGCTGGCGCATCGGCTTTGCCGTCGGCAACGAACGTCTGATCGCGGCGCTCGGCCGCGTCAAATCCTATCTCGACTACGGAGCGTTTACGCCGGTCCAGGTGGCCGCCGCCGCGGCCCTCAATGGTCCGCAGGGCTGCGTCGACGATATCCGCGCAATCTACGAGTCACGGCGCGACTGCCTCGTGGACTCGCTTGAACGGGCCGGTTGGCCGATCCCGTCGCCCCCCGCGACCATGTTCGCCTGGGCGCCGCTCCCACGCGAATTTGCGGCACTCGGTTCGCTTGAGTTTTCCAAGCTGCTTCTCGAAAAGGCGCATGTTGCCGTTTCCCCAGGCATCGGCTTTGGTGAATATGGCGAGGGGTTCGTGCGCATCGCGCTCGTCGAGAACGAGCAGCGTATCCGTCAGGCAGCGCGAAACATAAAGAAATTCCTGTCCGAACCGGTCGATTCCATGCACAACGTCATCCCCATCGCGTCGTCACGGAATCACTCCAACTGATCACGGCTTATGAGCTCTGCACTCAAACTTGGCATCGCCGGCCTCGGGAATGTCGGCACCGGCACGGTTGAACTGATTTGTGCCCACGGGGATGCGTTTCCCTCGCGCACCGGGTGCGGTGTGGAGATTGTCGCCGTGTCCGCGCGTGACCGGATGAAGAACCGCGCCATCGATATCTCGCCTTACACGTGGTTCGACGATCCGGTGGAAATGGCAAGCGCTGATGATGTCGACGTGTTCGTCGAGCTGATCGGCGGCGAGGGTGGCGTAGCGAAGGCAGCCGTCGAAGCCGCACTCAAGGCGGGCAAGCATGTGGTGACGGCGAACAAGGCGTTGCTCGCCAATCACGGTGTCGAACTGGCGCGCCTCGCCGACGACAACGCCGTCGCCCTGAATTTCGAAGCCGCGGTGGCAGGCGGAATTCCGGCGATCAAGACCATTCGTGAGAGCCTGCTGGCCAACGAGATATCGCGTGTCTACGGCATCCTGAACGGCACCTGCAATTACATCCTGACGCGCATGCAGAAGGAGGAACGCCCGTTCGCGCAGGTGCTCGAAGACGCACAGCATGCGGGGTACGCGGAAGCCGATCCGAGTTTTGACGTGGGCGGGCACGACACCGCGCACAAGCTCTCGCTGCTGACGACGCTGGCATTCGGGGTCGAGACGTCTTTCGACACGATCTATGTCGAGGGCATCGAATCCATCTCGCTTGCCGACATCGAAGCCGCGGACGAACTGGGATACAGGATCAAACTGCTCGGCGTCGCGCTCAGAACCGACAGCGGTATCGAACAGCGCGTTCATCCCACGATGGTCCCGAAGAACACGGCAATCGCCGAAGTTGACGGCGCAACCAACTGCGTCGCCTTCGACGGCGATTTTTCCGGCGACATCATGCTCATCGGTCCCGGCGCCGGCGCGCATCCGACCGCGTCGGCGGTGCTGAGTGACGTGCTCGACATCGCCAAGGGAGGCGTGCTGCCACCCTTCGCGCGGCGTACGGCAGACCTCAAGCCTTACAGGCGCGCCCGCATGCGCGCGCACGAAGGCGGCTATTACATCCGCCTCTCCGTTTATGACCGGCCCGGCGCCTTCGCGGCCATCGCCGGGCGCATGGCGGATGAGGGGATTTCGCTTGAGAGTATCGTTCAGCGCCGGCCGCCCTCCGCCTTGCCGGGAATTGATGCACAGCTTGATGACGGCACACCGTTGCCAGTTGTGATGATCACGCATAAGACAACGGAAGCGGCCATTCGCGCAGCCCTCGAGAAGATCGAGCAGGAGGGCAACGTGAACGAGAAGCCGCAGATGATACGAATCGAGAAGTTATGAATTGCGTTCCGCGTCGTCCTTTGTGCGGAACTGCCGAGGGGGCACAAACATGGCAAAAAAGACTGATGCAAACTCCGGATTGAGCCGGATGCTCACTCTCGAAATTGCGCGCGTGACCGAGGCTGCAGCGGTTGCGGCAGCCAAGCTGCGTGGCCGTGGTGACGAGATGGCGGCGGACCAGACTGCGGTGGATGCCATGCGCCGCGAGCTGAACAAGCTGCCGATCAAGGGACGCATTGTGATCGGCGAGGGCGAGCGCGACGAGGCACCGATGCTCTATATCGGCGAGGAAGTGGGAACCGGAGACGGCCCCGAGGTCGACATTGCCGTCGACCCGCTGGAAGGAACGACGATCTGCGCGAAGGCGGAACCGAACGCGCTGGCTGTTGTGGCGTTCGCCGAGAGGGGAAGCCTGCTGCACGCGCCGGATATCTACATGGACAAGATTGCCATCGGCCCCGGGTACGAGCCCGGCGTCGTCGACCTCGACGCATCGCCGAAAGACAATCTGACGGCGCTTGCAAAAGCGAAAGGCGTGTCCGTCGACAACATCACCGCATGCATTCTCGACCGCCCGCGCCACGCAAAACTCATCGAGGGGGTGCGGGAAACAGGCGCCGCGATCCGCCTGATCGGAGACGGAGACATCGCCGGCGTGATCCACACTGCCAACGCGGCGGAAACCGGTATCGACATTTATATGGGCATCGGCGGTGCGCCTGAGGGTGTCCTCGCCGCTGGTGCGCTGCGCTGTATCGGCGGACAGATGCAGGCACGGCTGTACCCGATGAACGATCATCACCGCAAACGTGTCGCCGAGATCGGAATTGAGGATATCGACCGCAAATACACGATGGTGGAGATGGCGTCCGGGGATGTCCTGTTTGCCGCCACCGGCGTCACGAACGGATCGATGCTCCGCGGTGTGCAGTTCAAGTCCGGCGGCACGGCCACCGAAACCGTCGTCATGCGGGCAAAAACCAACACCGTGCGCTGGATCAAGACGGAGCACGGTGCCGCCAAACTGTCGTAAGGACCCGAGCGACCCCCCGAATCGTCTTATGACAGGGGGCAGGAGGTCTCCGCCCGATGTCAGTTTCTGGCGCACGCGCCGTAGAAGAGCCCATGCAATCCGATGCGTTGCTTCGGGTCGAGCGCTCCGCGCGCGGTCTGCGATGGGTCGACCGCCTTAAGCCGGAACACGAAAATGTCGCGATGGCGCTTGCCCAAAAGGGCGGCCTCCCGGACATCGTGGCCCGGGTGCTGGCGGCGCGCGGCGCGGGGCCGGAGGCACTTGAAGAATTTCTCAATCCGACCCTCAAGACGCTGATGCCGAACCCGTCGGACCTGCGTGACATGGACCGGGCGGCGGAACGCTTTGCCAGGGCCATCCGCGACAAGGAGCATATCGCGGTCTTCGGAGACTATGATGTCGACGGTGGGTCGAGCGTCGCGCTGATCCGCAGGTTTCTTGCCGCGCACGGTCACGACGCGCAAGCCTACATCCCCGACCGGATGCTGGAGGGCTACGGTCCGAACGTTGCCGCATTCGAACAACTCGTCGGCGACGGTGCGCGGCTCATCCTGACGGTCGATTGCGGAACGGTTGCCCACGAACCTCTCGCGCGGGCGCATGACCTCGGCGCGGAGGTGATTGTCCTCGACCACCATCAGGCCGACGAGCAACTCCCAGATGCGCTGGCCGTCGTCAATCCGAACCGGCTGGATGATATTTCAGGGCAAGGTCATCTTGCCGCGTGCGGCGTTGTATTCCTGTTTCTTGTCGCCACGGCTCGCACATTGCGGGAGACGAACTGGTATGGCAACGGCGTCAGCGCGCCTGACCTCATGCAATGGCTCGATCTGGTGGCGCTGGCGACCGTGTGTGACGTGGTGCCGCTCACCGGGCTCAACCGCGCCCTGGTCCACCGCGGACTTGAGGTCATGCGGATGCGGCACAATGCGGGCCTGCGCGCGCTTTGCGATACGGTCGGATTGACGGCCGCACCCACCACCTATCATCTCGGCTTCGTCCTCGGACCCCGGCTCAACGCCGGTGGACGCATCGGCCGCGCCGACCTCGCGATGCAATTGCTGACGAGCGACGACGAGCCTGCAGCGCTCGAGATCGCCGCCACCCTGCACCGGCTCAACGCCGAGCGCCGGGCGATGCAGGACGCGCTCGAGCATGAAGCGCTCGCCCAGGCCGGCGCACGGCTCGAAGATGCGCCCGACGCATCGATTGCATTTGCGCACGGCGCCGGGTGGCACAAGGGCGTGGTCGGGCTCGCCGCTTCGCACCTTGTCGAGCATTTCCGGCGCCCGGCGCTCGCTGTTGCCTGGGAGGATGACGGCACAGGTGCCGGGTCCGCGCGATCGATCGCCGGTGTGGATATCGGCGCCGCCATCCGCGCGGCCGTGGAGGCCGGGCATCTGGAGCGCGGCGGCGGTCACGAAATGGCTGCCGGGTTCTCCCTTGCCCAGAACAAGGCCGACGCCTTTTTCGAGTTTCTCCAGAATGCCCTTCAGACATCGGTGAAGACGGCCAGGGAACAGGACAGCCTCAAGATCGACGGCGCCTTGATGGCGGCAAGTGCGACACCTGACTTTCTGGCGCTGCTCGAAAAGGCGGGGCCGTTCGGCGCGGGAAACCCGCAACCGCGGTTCGCGTTTCCGGCACACCGATGCGGCTTCGCCAAGATCGTCGGCGAGAAACACGTGCGGTGCACCCTCGGTGCGAGCGACGGCAGCCGTCTCGACGCCGTCGCCTTCAATTCCGCCACAACAAAAGTCGGGGAAATCCTGCTGAATTCGGACGGGATGCCGATCCATGTCGCCGGGCGCCTGCGACGCAGCGAGTGGGGAGGGCGGCAAAAAATCGAGCTGCATATCGAGGACGCGGCGGACCCCCGACGGTCTGCCCGATAGCCCGCTTGCCTAGTCTTGCAACGGCCCGAAATCCAATCTATATGAGCGGCGTGGTCACGCCCCCTTCGTCTATCGGTTAGGACGCCAGGTTTTCAACCTGGAAAGAGGGGTTCGATTCCCCTAGGGGGTGCCACGCCGTCTCCGGTCATGTGGCCAACATGATCCGGACCGATTGGGACCGCTGCCTACCAATGGCCGCTATTCTCCATCGACGCCCACGGCTCTTTCTTCGGCAGGGCGTTGCCCTTCTGCAGCAACTCGACCGAAATGTTGTCCGGCGAACGGACAAACGCCATACGGCCGTCGCGCGGTGGCCGGTTGATCGTGACGCCCGCCTTCATCAGCCGCTCACACGCCTCGTAGATGTCGTCGACCCGGTACGCCAGATGCCCGAAATTGCGGCCCTCGCCATAGTCCTCCGGGTCCCAGTTGTATGTCAGTTCAACCTGGGCGTCCTCATCGCCGGGTGCGGCGAGAAAGATAAGGGTATAGCGTCCCGCTTCGTCCTCGCGCCGCCGCAGTTCCTTCAGACCAAGCGCGTCGCAATAGAATTTCAGGGATTCATCCACATCGCTTACGCGAACCATTGTGTGCAGATATTTCATGCCGCAATCCTGTCGTGTGTTGAAGCTTTTGATGATCCGGCAGCCAAAATGCCGCCCTCGACCATGCATTTTAGCGCCACCCGGCACACACTCCTAGCGCCTCGCGCATAACATAATCGTGGAACGAATCACTTCGGCTTTCCCAGATATTCGCCGCCAGGTTGCAGTGGTTGTCTCCTGTTCTCAGGTTCAACCGCTGATTCGTTGATGAATTGGGGAAAAGTCGCCGCCGAGCGTGTCCAATTTGCAACAGCTTGGGCACGCAGTTTGACAAAAAATCGCCACAGCGAATATTCAGGCCGAAATTGCACACATCCATTTCTGCGGGAAAATCATACGCTTCTGTGAAGCGGATACGAAACTGAATTCACTTCACTCCGCGGCCCGGAAATTTCCGTGGCAATTTAGTACTGGCCTCGATCAGCGTCGGTGGTATTTTTGGGTCGAAGGCTGTGTCCGGCACAAGACTCTGACGAGCGGGCTGGACGTATAAAAAATAGCGGGGGTGTTGCGGCATGGGGGCCAAAGGCTCACCATTTGGCGGAGATGTCTCGCCCATTGATGAGGCGACTCTAGACGCTTCCGCAGATGTTATAGAGATATCCGGCGCCATTAAGTGGTTTGACGCGGCGAAGGGCTACGGCTTCATTGTGCCTGACAATGGCATGGCCGACGTTCTGCTGCACGTGACCGTTCTGCGCCGCGACGGCCACCAAACCGCCTATGAAGGCGCACGCGTGGTCTGTCAGGTGCTACGCCAGCCGCGGGGATTGCAGGCATTCCGCATTCTGGAGATGGATGAGAGCACGGCGATCCATCCCTCACAGCTCCCGCAACGCACACACGTCAAGGTCGTTCCGGAGGGTGACTTTGAAACTGCGGAAGTTAAGTGGTTCAATAAAATCCGCGGCTATGGATTCTTGACACGTGGACCGGATACACCCGACATCTTCGTACATATGGAGACCTTGCGCCGGTTCGGATTCGCGGAATTGCGTCCCGGCCAGCACGTCCTTGTGCGTTTTGGACATGGTCCCAAGGGCCTTATGGCGGCGGAGCTCAAGCCTGACACCACGACATCCCTGCCGGACAGCGACAACTAGCCGTCCTTTCCGGTCGTTCCGGCCGGACATGACATGTGGCCGTTCCTACCTGGCGGCGCATATGTTGCGCGTGTGGCTTGCTGCGTTTCTGACGATTTGCATCGCCTTTGCCGGCACGGCTGCCCAGGCATCGCTCGAGAAAGAGCGCCTGGTTGTGACAACCGCGAGCGGAAACCACGCCTTCGACGTTGAAATTGCGAAGACACCCGCGCAGCAGGCCCGCGGCCTGATGTTTCGCCGCACGCTGGGCGCCCGCAACGGCATGCTGTTCCTTTATGAGCAACCGCAGGTCGTCAGCATGTGGATGCGCAACACCTATATCCCTCTGGACATGATCTTCATCCGCGCGGACGGCAAGGTCCATCGCGTCGAGCGGTCCGCCGAACCGCTTTCGGAGCGCATCATCGGTTCAGGTGAAGAGGTGACCGCCGTTCTCGAACTCGCCGGCGGAACCGCCGCCCGGATCGGGTTGAAGCCGGGAGACGTGGTGGAGCACGCGCATTTCAAGACCGCGCAGCGCTGAGTTACCGCATTCAGGTTCGCTTGTCGGACGCATGTGAAACGTGTAATTCACAATTTGCGGGCAGACTCGAACAGTTCGGCGACAATCCGATGCAGCATCGAGCGTCCGCGTCGGGGCATGGCGCAGTCTGGTAGCGCACCTGCTTTGGGAGCAGGGGGTCGCAAGTTCGAATCTTGCTGCCCCGACCATCGGTTTCGCAAACGCCCGGACGGGCGATAATCGAACGGAAAGAAATATGGTTGCACGCATCTACAAACCGGCCAAGACCGCGATGCAGTCCGGGACGGCGGCAACGAAGAAATGGATTCTGGAGTTTCAGCCGGAGAAGCGGCGGGAGGTCGAGCCCTTGATGGGATGGACCAGTTCCCGGGACATGAAATCGCAGATCAGCATGCGCTTCTCGACCAAGGAAGAGGCGATCGACTATGCGCGCCGCAACGGCATTCCTTTCGTGGTTCGCGAGCCGAAACCGCGCAAGCTCGTGTCGAAATCCTACGCCGACAATTTCAGGTATGGCCGGATCGGATCCTGGACCCACTGAATACGCGTCGGGAGCGGCGTGCATCGCAGGCAAGGCGGGATGGCGCGGACCTTATCGGTCCCGTAGCTCAACTGGATAGAGCGGCGGACTTCTAATCCGCAGGTTGCAGGTTCGAGTCCTGCCGGGATCGCCACGCCTTTCGAACTGGCCGAAGCATCAAACGCCGCCACTCGACCGCTGCGGCATTTTACGTCACCGGCTGGGCCTCCGACTCATCGTCATCCTGGAAGCAAGAGATGGGCAGACCTCAAACCGCTGCAAACACAGATAACGCCCGGGCGATGGTGGGCCCGTTGGACGATGCGCCCCGGCTTGCCCTGATTTCGGCGTTCGGGCCAGAGTGGCGGATCGTTCGTGAGCGGTTGAGTGATCGCCAGGACCATATGCTTCTCAACAAGGATTTCTCGACCGGCAAGCTCTCCGGCAAACCCGTCGTCGTCTTCCTATCCGGTGTTTCCATGGTCAATGCCGCCATGTCGACGCAGCTCGCGCTTGACCACTTCAATATCGAGGGCATTGTCTTTTCCGGCGTTGCCGGCGGGGCGAATCCTGACATGGGCATCGGTGACATCGTGATCCCGGAAAAGTGGGGCCAGTATCTCGAGATGGCCTATGCCCGGGAAACCCCGAACGGGTTCAAGTTACCGCCGTTCCTCTCCTCCGAGTTTGCCAATTACGGCATGATGTACACGATCAACATCGGAACATTCGAAGAGCTTGCGGGCGACGGAAAGAGCCGGTTCTGGTTTCCCGTCGACCGCGACTACTATGCGGCGGCAGAACGCGCCGCCGCGAGGTTCACCATCACTCCCGGAGACTCAAGCGGCCACACGCTGGACCGGACACCGAAGGTGCATGTTGGCGCCGCGGGCCTTTCCGGCTCCGCCTTTGTCGACAATGCGGAGTTCCGGGAATGGGCCTATTCCACCTTTGACGCCTGCGTCTTGGACATGGAAACGGCGGCGGTGTCCCAGGTCGCGGATGTAAACGGTGTTCCATTTCTTGCGTTCCGCGCCCTTTCAGACCTGGCGGGCGGGGAGGTCGGTCCAAACGAGTTCGACATCTTCATGAGTATCGTCGGCGACAATCTCGCCGATCTTGTCGAGGTCTTTCTCGATGAGTTGAAGCCGTAGTCTCGGCACCACGGCGTCAGCGCCCGAACCTGTGCATTGACCTACAGCCCGATGCAGTTGTCGGGCCGATAGAAGACACTTGTGGCGTCCATGTGGACGCTCCCGGGCACCGGTCCGATGAAGTCGATCCTCTTGAAGCCGATATCTTCGAGCTTCTTCGCGGCCGGCTCGTTCTTGGGTCGATCCGTGTTGTCGAAAACGATGACGCCACTCGGCTTGAGGCCCTGTTCGAGATACGGCACGCACTCGCTACGGCGGATGCCGTCCAGAACGACCACATCGAAACGCTGAGGATAGGACCCGAGGGAAGCGACGTATGCGCCATCCTCAGCCGACTCGACGAGCAACGTGACATTGTCGGGGCGGTTTGCCTCGATGAAGGCGGCCCATTCGGCGTCGTGCTCACAGGACACAACGCTGTCCACCCTCGATGCCCACCACAATGTCGAATTCCCGGCGCCATATTCGAAGACGTGCCAATCCGGCTGCGCGCGCGCGGCAAGGAACTCGATTGCCGGATAGGACAGCCACGGGATCGGCTCGCCTCGGACGCCGATGGGGCTCTTGGCTCGAAAGCTGCGCCACCAGCCCATCTGTCGGAGATAGGATTTGCGGCTGAACAGCAATTGGTGAACTGCGTATATCGAGCCCGTCAGCGCGTTGTGCCGCAGGGCGCGCTGCACCGGCCCAAAGACCGAGTGGACAATTCTACGCGTCATGATTGAGCCATCCTCGATACCAGCTGAGCGACATAATGTTAGCCACGGACGAATGCAAACGGAATCCCGGCCCTCTTCCTATCCACTCAAGAGGCTTCGTGAACGACGACATTCCCTTCAATGACTTCGGTTGGCACGTCGAAATCCGTTACCGTTTCGGCAGCCCAAGCTACTGCTCGCCTGGTCGAGTCGTCCGCAGTCGCCTTGTCTTCAAAAACGCTGACAGTCGAGACCATGTCGTCGCCGACGATGATCGTATAGGAGATGAACCCCGGCATTTCCCGGATAATCGGAACGAAATCCTCGTTGCCTTGCCGGGCGAGCGCATCGGCTTGCGGACCCTTCACTTTGTGATGTCGAATAACGGCATACATAGCCCTGCACCCCCTCTGCAGTCAGGTTCAATTCCAAGGCGCCAGGGTCGCCTCAGCCGACGTCGCGCAGCCTTGCAAAGCCGGCGTCCAGATCAGCCTTCAGGTCATCCACGTTCTCCAGGCCAATGAAGAAACGGATCGCCGGACCGTCCGCTGTCCAGCGCGTCGCCGACCTGTAACTCGCCGGATCGAAGGGCAGGGCCAGGCTCTCATATCCGCCCCACGAGGCGCCCATGCCGAACAGCTCCAGGCCGTCCATCATTGCCGCCACCGCGGCATCAGAGCACGGCTTGAGAACGACCGAGAACAACCCGGTTGCGCCCGAAAAATCCCGCTTCCAGATCGCATGGCCCGGATCGTCCGCGCGCGCCGGATGCAGCACGCGTGCGACCTCCGGACGCTCGGCCAGCCAGTCCGCGACCTCAAGACCCGAGCGCCAATGCCGCTCCATGCGCAAGGCGAGCGTTCGCAGACCCCGCAGACACAGCTGCGCGTCCTCGGGACCCGGGTTCTGTCCGAGATCCCCGTGAATGAGGCGCAACTGTTCGGCATGCGCGGAGGTCGTCGTGACGGTTCCGAGATTGACGTCCGAATGGCCGCCGAAATATTTCGTTCCGGCGTGAATCACCGCGTCGGCGCCAAGTTTCAGCGGATTGTAAAAGAGCGGCGTTCCCCACGTGTTGTCGGCGACCACGACAATGCTGCGATTGTGTGCATGGGCAGCACTGGCGATGGCCGGCAGGTCCTGCATTTCGAAGGTCTGGGAACCCGGCGTCTCGGTGTAGACGAGCTGCGTGTTGTCCTGGATGAGGTCCGTAATGCCGGCGCCGACATGCGGGTCGTAATACGTCACCTCGACGCCGAAGCGCTTCAGCGTCCGTTCGCAGAGAATACGGACCGGCTGATAGACGCTGTCCGTCACCAGGATATGGCCACCGGCGCTCGTGAAGGCAAGAAGCGTGGTGGCGCAAGCGGACAGGCCCGACGATGTGGAAACCGTGTGATCGCCGCCTTCGAGCCGGCTGACGGACTCTTCCAGCGACCGAACGGTCGGCGAACCACGCCGGCCATATGTGTATTTCTGGTTCTTGGCTTTGAGCTTCTCAACGCTCGGATAGAGGACCGTCGAACCGCGATAGAGAGGTGGATTGACGAAGCCGTAATACTCGCTGGGGTTCCGCCCCACATGCATGAGTTCTGTTTCGATCCCTTGCGACGCATCCGACTTGGTGTCGGTTTTTTTTGATTTGGACATGCTCTGAAACCTGCTGAAGACAAAAAACGGGTTTGATCAGTCAAAATGCCGGGCGTCAAGCCCTTGACCGAAAGACGGGAATTGAATGAGAGTGCGGCAGGCATTCGGAAGGTGCAATGACGGCAAACTGCGGCGGC
>JANQLP010000187.1 GCA_028280515.1 Hyphomicrobiales bacterium | reverse complement strand
CAACCCAAGGAGCAAACCCATGCAACTCCAACACATTGAACTCGGCAAGCTGAAAGACGCCGCCATCAACATGCGCCACGCCAAGGCCGCGCCGGATGTCGCTGACATCCTGCCGAGCGTAAAGGCGCGGGGCGTTCTTGTGCCCCTCCTGGTGCGGCCTAATGGTGACGGCGAGAGCTTCGAAGTCGTCGCCGGGCGGCGGCGCTATTTCGCGGCGAAGCGCGCCGAAGAAGATGGCGGCGAGATCGAGCCGCTGCCCTGCGCGATCATGGAACCGGGCGACGACGCGGCGGCGCTTGAAGCTTCCATGCTCGAAAATCTCGCCCGGCTCGATCCCGACGAGATGACGCAATATGAAACCTTCGTCCGGCTGACCAAGGAAGGCAAGTCGGTCGAGGACATCGCCGCGACCTTCGGCATCACCGAGTTGATGGTCAGACGCCGCCTTGCGCTCGGCGAACTTCTCCCGAAGATCAGGGAAGCGTACCGCAACGAGGACATCGACGCGGAGACCATCCGTCATCTGACGATGGCGACCAAGCGGCAGCAGCGGGACTGGTTCAAACTGTTCAGCGACCCCGACGAATACGCCCCGCACGGTTATCAATTGAAGCAATGGCTGTTCGGTGGGCAGCAGATCGCGACGGCGGTCGCGCTGTTTCCCCTCGACGCCTATAAGGGCCAGACCGTCTCGGACCTGTTCGGCGATGACAGCTATTTCGCCGACGCCGATCAGTTCTGGACTTTGCAGAACGGCGCCATCGCTGCTAAGCGCGACGCGCTTTTGGCGACTGGCTGGACCGACGTGGAAATCCTTGAGACGGGACGGCGGTTTTGCTCTTGGGAGCATGAAAAGACGCCGAAGAAAGATGGCGGTCGTGTCTATATCACCGTGTCCCATAGCGGCGAAGTGGAGGCCTATGAGGGTTGGCTCACGAATAAGGAAGCAAAGGCGAAGCGCCGCGCGAAGACAGCGAAAGGCGACGCGGATGCGACCGAAACGGGCGACAAGGCCGTCCGGCCTGAACTCACCAATCCGGCGCAGAATTACATCGAACTTCACCGTCACGCCGCCGTGCGCCATGTGCTTCTCGGCCATCCGAACGTAGCGCTCCGGCTCATGGTGGCCCATGCCATCGGCGGTTCGGCGCTATGGCGCACCGAGGCCGATCCGCAGGCAACGCGGAAGGATGAAACAGCGGAAAGCGTCGCCAAGTCCAAGGCAGAGATGGCGCTTGCCGAGGAACGCAAGGCGGTCTTGAAGCTTCTTGGACTACCCGCCCACGGTCATTCCGTCGTTCGGTCGAACGGCGATCATTACCGCGTGGTCGAGCTCTTCGCCGCGCTCTTGAAACTCTCCGGCGATGACGTAATGCGCGTGCTGGCAATCGTCATGGCGGAGACCTTGGAGGCCGGAACGGCCGTCGTTGAGGCGCTCGGCACCCATCTCAAGGTCGACATGCGCGATTATTGGGAGGCCGACGGCGCCTTCTTCGACCCGCTTCGCGACAGGGCAGCGGTCAACGCCATGCTCCGCCATATCGGCGGCAAGGCGGTTGCCGACGCCAATGTTAGCGCTACGACCAAGGTGCAGAAGAAGATCGTCCGCGACTTCATCACCGGCGACGGCCGGAAGAAAGCCGAAGGCTGGCAGCCGCACTACATGGCGTTTCCATTCAGAGCCTACACCAAGCGCGGCGGCGGTCGGTTGAGCGATAACGCGGCTCGTATCAAATCGCTGATTTCGTGAAGTCGGCGGTTGGCAGGAGCGGCCCTCTCACCCGAACGGGAGGGCCGCGAGCGCTTTCCTCCGGTCAATCACTGCCAACAAGACTGCCCCCGCCGGATGGCGGGGGCGGCGTCGCGCGCTTACGGGCGCGGATTGGCGAACCACCAAGCCAACCGGATCATCCTGCCCGGCAGCGCTTCGGATGAGGCGGT
Source organism: Hyphomicrobiales bacterium (assembly GCA_028280515.1). GTDB lineage: Bacteria > Pseudomonadota > Alphaproteobacteria > Rhizobiales > Methyloligellaceae > UBA2767. The sequence goes on along the minus strand of JANQLP010000187.1, from coordinate 614 downwards.
TCTGTTCACGCGGTGAGCTTCGGGAGCGGAGAAAGTCATCGACGCTGAGGCAACTTGCTGGCGCTCGCCGATGGGTTCGGGCCGTCCGACCCCGCGCCCCTCCGTGGACCGATGATCTCGTATGGCGCTGGTTTCTTCCAGCATATGGTCAGGCAGGATGCGGCTGTGTTGATACTTCCACACCGGTGAGTGCGAGCCTCTTCCACCGGTCATCTCACGTCACGAACATCCGTGCAGCCTGCACCATTCCGTCCCCTGATCGATGTTCGGCGAAACGCCCATAGCCCTGCTTCTGCTCGATGGACCTATGGCGAACGGGGGCCGCATGAAACCGGCGTTGCGCACTTTTTTCCCCGGCCTTCGGCCTCCTCGCGCGCGACACTTCGTGTCCAAAAAAGTGCGCCTCGCCGGTCCTCCGCTGCGCTTCGGCCTGACGGTTCATACGGCCCCCGCCCGCCATGGACGGTCCCGCGTCAGCAGGGCGATGAGCGCCCCGCAGCAACCAACAGGAGACAGAAAGATGGCACAGGCACTTGGATATGTGACGAAGACCGAGACCGGCGGATACGAAGGCACGCTCGCGACGATGAGCCTCAGGAAGCGCATCCGCATCC
>JANQLP010000133.1 GCA_028280515.1 Hyphomicrobiales bacterium | reverse complement strand
TATGCCGCCCTGCCGCTGATGTCCGGGCTGGTCAATGCCGGCATGGATCCGGGCGCCGCCATGGCCTTCCTGATTGCCGGCGGTGTGAGCTCTGTCCCGGCTGCGATTGCCGTGTTCGCCCTGGTGAAACTGCCCGTGTTTTTCAGCTACCTGATCCTTGCCTTCATCGGCGCCATACTGTCCGGCGTCCTGTTCAGCTTCGTGGCCTGACCCCGCAATCAGACATGCCAAACAAAAGGGCCGCCCGAATGGGCGGCCCTTTGCAGTATATTTGGTTTGCGTCGTCTATTCGGCGGGGGCCTCGCTCTCGGCCGTGCCCTCTTCGATCAGCGCCGGCGCTTCGGCACCCTGCTCCGCCAAACGCTCCGCCGCGATGCGCGCACGCTCTTCGAGAATGAGTTCGTCGCGGTGCGCGGCCACACGTTGCAGATCGTTGAGCATGCCGCCGGTGCCTGCCGGGATCAGCCGGCCGACGATGACGTTCTCCTTCAGGCCTTCCAGCGTATCCACCTTGCCGTTCACCGAAGCCTCGGTGAGCACGCGGGTGGTCTCCTGGAACGACGCCGCGGAGATGAAGCTGCGGGTCTGCAGGCTCGCTTTGGTGATGCCGAGCAGCACCGGGGTCGCCGTGGCCTGCTTTCCGCCCTCAGCCTTAACCTCTTCGTTGCGCTCTTCGAAGTCGATCCGGTCGATCTGCTCGCCTTTGAGGAAGCCGGTATCGCCCGTCTCCTCAACTTCGACCTTCTGCAGCATCTGCCGGACGATCACCTCAATGTGCTTGTCATTGATGGTCACACCCTGAAGCCGGTAGACCTCCTGGATCTCGTTCACCAGATAGGCCGCCAGTTCCTCCACGCCCTTAATGGCAAGAATGTCGTGCGGGGCGGGATGGCCGTCGAGCAGGAACTCGCCCTTCTCGATCCGGTCGCCTTCCTGCACCGCAAGATGGCGCCCTTTGGGGATCAGATACTCCGAAGGATCGGCCTTTTCGTCGTCGGGAATGATCGCGATCCGGCGCTTGTTCTTGTAGTCGCGTCCGAATTCGACCGTCCCGCTGATCTCGGCGATGATCGCGTGGTCTTTCGGACGGCGTGCCTCGAACAGCTCCGCCACCCGCGGCAGACCACCCGTGATATCGCGGGTCTTCGCACTCTCCAGTGGAATACGCGCCAGCACGTCGCCGGCGATCACCTTCTGGTCCGGGTCGACAGACAGAATGGCGTCGACAGACAGCAGGTAGCGGGCTTCGCCGCCGCGCGCCAGCTTGATCGGATTGCCTTTCGCATCCTTGACCACCACCGCGGGCTTGAGGTTTTCACCCCGGGTGCTGGCCCGCCAGTCGACAACCACGCGGTTGGTGATGCCGGTCGACTCGTCGGTCTTTTCGTTGACCGAGACGGCGTCGACAAGGTCCTCGAACTCAACCACACCGTCCGTCTCCGTCAGAATAGGCCGTGTGTATGGGTCCCATTCGGCGAGACGCTGGCCGCGTTTGATCTTGTCGCCTTCGTCGACGCGGAGCTGCGAACCGTATGCGATACGGTGCACTGCGCGCTCGTTACCGTCCCCATCGACCACGGCGACCGACATGTTGCGGCTCATGGCGACGAGACGCCCCTGCGAGTCCTTGGCGACATTCCGGTTCTGGATCTTGATCGTGCCTTCGAAGTTCGACTCGATGAACGACTGGTCGACGACCTGCGCCGTGCCACCGATGTGGAACGTCCGCATGGTGAGCTGGGTTCCCGGCTCGCCGATCGACTGCGCGGCAATGACGCCGACGGCCTCGCCCATGTTCACCGGCGTGCCGCGCGCCAGGTCGCGGCCGTAGCACTTGCAGCACACGCCGTTGCTGGTCTCACAGGTCAGCACCGAGCGGATCTTGATTTCCGGAACCTGGGCTTCCTCGATCTTCTCGACGTGGATTTCCTCGATGAGTTCACCCTCTTTCAGGATCACATCGCCGGAGGACGGATCAACGACCTTCTGCGCCGTGGTCCGGCCGAGAACACGGTCGCCGAGCGAAACCACCACCTCACCGGAGTCAATGACCGGCTGAAGCGTGATGCCGTTCTTGGTGCCGCAGTCCTCTTCGTTGATGATGCAGTCCTGCGCAACGTCGACGAGCCGGCGGGTCAGATAGCCGGAGTTCGCGGTCTTGAGCGCGGTGTCGGCCAGACCTTTCCGGGCACCGTGGGTCGAGTTGAAGTATTCGAGAACCGACAGGCCCTCCTTGAAGTTGGAGATGATCGGCGTCTCGATGATCTCACCGGACGGTTTGGCCATCAGGCCGCGCATGCCGGCGAGCTGCTTCATCTGCGCCGCGGAACCACGCGCGCCCGAGTGCGCCATCATGTAGATCGAATTGATGGGCGCCTCGCGGCCGGTCTTCTTGTCGTGCTCAACCGCCGAAATGCGGTCCATCATCTCGTCGGCCACGCGGTCCGTACACTTCGCCCACGCATCGACCACCTTGTTGTACTTCTCGCCCTGGGTGATCAGGCCGTCATAGTACTGCTGCTCATACTCGCTCACGAGCGAACGGGTCTCGTCGACGAGGCTGTCCTTGTTGTCCGGGACCACCATATCGTCCTTGCCGAACGAGATTCCGGCGCGGCAGGCGTGGCTGAAGCCAAGGCCCATCACACGGTCGCAGAAGATGACCGTTTCCTTCTGGCCGCAGTGGCGATAGACCACATCGATCATGTGCGAAATCTCCCGCTTCGTGAGCGGGCGGTTGACGAGGTCGAAGGCCACGCCGGGGCGGCGCGGCAACAGCTGACCGATCAGCATCCGGCCCGGCGTCGTGTCGTGCACCTCGCTGACCGGTTTGCCCTTTTCGTCGACCGTTTCGAAGCGGCCCTTGATCTTGGTGTGCAGCGTGATGACGTCATTATCGAGCGCATGCTGGATCTCGTCGACGCTGCCGAAGGCCATACCCTCGCCCGGCTCGCCTTCCATCATCAGGCTCATATAGTAGAGGCCCAGGACGATGTCCTGAGACGGCACGATGATCGGCGTTCCGTTTGCCGGATGCAGAATGTTGTTCGTCGACATCATCAGCACGCGCGCTTCGAGCTGCGCTTCGAGCGACAGCGGCACGTGCACCGCCATCTGGTCGCCGTCAAAGTCGGCGTTGAACGCCGCG
>JANQLP010000078.1 GCA_028280515.1 Hyphomicrobiales bacterium | reverse complement strand
CGCGGCTTCCGCCGCGGCTGGCAAGTCGGAGCGTGCCGTGTGAAACTCAAGCAGTCGTTCAACGGTTGAGCGCAGCAAATCCTGGAACCGCATGCGCTCAACCAGAAGCCAATCGTTAAAGGTCGGATCTGCAATCTCGAGTCCGGCCAGCAACTCACCATCGTAAAGTTCAGGCAACCTGCGCCACTTTTCTGGCGAGTCTGAAGCAGCAAGATGCTGAACCTCATGGCCATCGATCCAAAGTTTTTCGAGGCGCAGCCGCACTTCCTCTCGATCGGCAACCAATATCTCTGATGCATTTTCGCGGCTCAGCGTTTGCCGCAAACTAGTCAGCGTCTGCCGCAGGCTGTCGCGTGCCTGTTTTTCGCCGCGTGTGCTCCAAACGAGATTTCTGAGCTGCTCGCGCGTTTCTTTGCCGGCCGGCTTCAGTGCCAGGTACGCAACAATCGCGCGCGCCTTCTTGCTGCTTGGCGTGATGTCTGTTCCATCCGGCAAGCGCACACGAAAGTCACCCAGTACGTTTATTCGAGTAGGGGACGAAGTATCTCCCATGGCCCCTCCGCCTATTCGATCACTGGTTGCTGCACGTAAACATAGCGATTGTTTTTCCCGACTTGCAACAAAGTTGTTTCTCGTCAAATAGGCGAAATTATCTTGAAAATACGCGCTTTAATTGAGTCAGGCTACCGATAGCGGCCAGCGCGATGCATGTCCCGTGCATCCCTTTTCCCTGATTTCCAATGGGTTGAGCGGCCGACTGCGGTCGTTTTTGCGGTGAGGCTGCGAGGGTTTCACGCAAGTATCACGGCGTGGTCGCAGTCTACATTCGACGGCGACAACGAAGGTGGCGGTGCAACGAATGGTTTTTGTCCAGCGTACCTTGCAGTGCGATTCATCCAGATGAAGGCTGCGAACCAAGTGTTTCTGCTCTGCAACGATACGTGGAAACGGGAGGCCCTCGCCGCGTCATGCCTAGAAGCTTGGTTGCGACTCTGCTCTCTGCGACAAGCGCCAGTGTGTTTCCTCGAGAACGCCCGTGGGTGCTCCTCGCTGGGTCCATTTCCATTTGAGTTCGAGAAGGAGAAGTAGCCATGTCGTGGCTGCCCCCCGACGGATACAGGCCACCATCTGACCAACGTTTGAGGGAGACAATGGCTCAGTTGCCATTGGTGCCTCGGTCAACTGCATTTCGGATCTACCAAGTGGTGGTGCACAGAAAAGAGCCAGTATTGGAGGGAAGCAACGTCGCTGCTGGAGAGGAGGTCGAGTACTTTACGCCTGCCCAGGCGCGGTCGGCTTTTCAAAGACAATGGGTCCCTGCCAGATGGATCACGCGCTTTGTGCAAATTGCTCAGGCTGATGGCGCTCACTCTGTTCTTCCTCGTGAAAACTAGGCCGTGCTGCCGAACGACCCCGCTGCTTGCTTCGGCCATTCGCTACTTCTGCCCGCCTAACTGATGACCGCAAAGCAATTCCTTTCACCTTCACGCTCGATTCACACTCCAATCCGCAGTCAGGTCTAGGTTCGTCAACGCGGCGTGAAAGGTGAGCGGCGTTGGTAGATATCTACTCGGGGAGAAAAGTGATGGAGAACCATAACTCCACGGAGGAAAGGCTCCGTGAAGACCGCGAATCGCGCAGTTTCTGTGTGGTGGGATCGTCACGGCACTTGAGGGTCGGTCGAGTCCAGGGCGAGACAGAGGCTATCGAGTTGATTGGCCCGATGGTCCGCTTGAACTCGGAGGATCTGGCTGCGGTCGTGGAAAACCTCTCGACGGTGCTGCTGGTCATAGACGGAGCCGGCAAGCTGGTCTACGCCAATGTTGAAGCCCAGCTCATGCTGTCTCGTGGGGATGCTCTCACTGTCGACCAAGGCGGAATTCTCCGGTGCCGAGATAGAGAATCCCAACTGCAACTGCGAAAATTCTTGGACAGCGTTGTCAGAAATGCATTCCTGGAAATGGGCCGCTTGCAAACGGTCTTAGCAGTCTCCAGGGTAGATAGCCAACCCATAGCGGCGCGTTTGACCTGCATCACGAGCCACAGCGAGGTAGCCGGGCAACCGGTGATACCGGAGAAGACGCGCATCATTCTTTGTGTGCGTGACCCTCAACGTTTGGGTCCTCAAAATAACCACTGGTTGATGCGGCTCTACGGAATGAGCCAGGCTGAAGCGGCAGTTGTTGCTATGCTAGTTGGTGGTGCAACAGTCGAAGAGATCGCTGCAGAGCGTCGAGTGAGCAACGTTACCGTGCGCAATCAACTCAAGTCAGCGCACAACAAAGCTGGTGTGAGCCGCCAAGCCGAGTTGGTCTCCCTTGTGTTGCGGACGACTCTTTTCTGAGAGTTCACAACCTTGAAGCAGCTTATTTAGTATACTGAAGCTGAGATTTCGCTCAGAAACTGATCGGCCACCAGTTGTGAGCTGTCCCGGTTTTGCCGACGAACGAATGGAAGACTTGGGTGTCTCTCGGAAAAAAAGCTGGTTCCATTTCAGATCTCGACGGTTCCAATTCAGAACCCAAAGGCCTCTGCCAGCGGTCTATTGGTTCCATTCCAGACCCCGTCGGCACACAGTTTACGTCTCACTTCGGTTCTAGTTTGGAACACTGATATTATACCAAGAGAACCAAACAAAGCGAAGCTAAGCAGCCAGTCAGGCAATTTCTATTTTGATGAGGTGGCGGCGAATGGCAGGTCATCTCGCCTGCACCGCCAACGAGTAGTGAGGATCTTGTTTCGTGGCGCGCAGTACGGATTGGATGCGCTAGCCGTTGCTGAACCGGCGTCCATATTGCACGACCCAACACCTATCTCTGAATCTAACAGAGTCGCGGCTCTGATTGGTGGGTGCTGGCCCCGACCCAGTCATGACGAATGTTGATGCTTGGTCGGGTCGGAGAACAGATAAAACTTCATATTGTCAATTGGTTAGTGATTGATGCGGCCGGCTGAGGTGGTGGAGCCTGTCAGGGAAGGTCTCGGCCTCAACTTTGATCGAATGACCATTGCTCCGAACGGCCTCTCACGCCGTTGTTTGCCAAAGTCACCAGCGTCTATCCCGCGAACTAAGAAGCTGGCGCCGGACAACCGCGAAGAAATCCGAAGGGCTTCGCCAGAGCCTGGTGAGTTAGGAACCAGTTGCGGGAAACTGTGTTCCAAACCTCCAGGCGGCATTGATGCTAAGGCGCGATGCTGTGTCAATGTGCTGTCGAGGCAGATAGGTCCGCAGACGACCAGAGAGCAACCAAGGTGCTCTAGGTGGCCGCAGGCTGTTGAAGGAGGCATTGCAACCAGAACTCCAAGCCGCGCCGAGAACTCGTCCAGCCGTGCCGTATACTGCGACACAACACTGTTCAGGGCTTGGGCACGTCTGGTTCTGATTGTGAATTTGGTTATTCGCTCATAAAATTCACTTCCGTCACTTGCAGGCGGCCAACCAGCCGGCGCGGCAAAGGTAACTTCCATGCTATAGCGACACTCTTCTCTCATTCGGTTTTACGGATCGGATAGGAGAAGTGTGTCATGGCCTATGTGCGGCGGCTCGTTTCGCAGCAATCGACGAACGAGCGTATCATACGTGTGTATGAAGTTGAGACACCTCGATGGTACGCCGAATGGCTCCTCGAAGTTGACTTTCCAAAGCTTGTTGACTTAGAGCTCCATATCTCTCCCGATTGCGCTCACTATTTCCGCAAGGTGCCATATAGCCTGGCTGAGATCGTGTGGGTGAGGGGATTGCGATCCTACTGTTGCAAGCCTTTCTGCTGCAGTTGGGATTTCGAAATCCTCTATTATCCCATAGAGCCTGAGCCCCGGATGGTCACCCATCTGGAGCCTTTCCATGATAGGCCAATCGTTCTCGATTTGGGCCTCAACACAGGAGGGTATCCATCGATGCTGCTGTCGTGAGCCACTTCGAGGTCGACTGTGAGTTTCGAGGAATGGAGCAAAACATGGCCCCGACACTTAGCCAGTGTTTGTGATGGATTTTGAGCCAAATACTGGGATTCCAGCAAAGATTGAGTGGTCGCCATAAATCAACAAAAAGTGTTATCTTCTCAACGTGGGGTCGTGCCAGGGATTTGCGGGGATTTGATGATCAGCGTGATTTTCAGACCGTTGAACCAGTTGGGGACGCAGGTTAGCGCGGATCACGACTGGGCTCAGCGTGAGCAGCTTATCGGGCGAGAACGCTGTGTCCGTTGGGCCGATTTGTCACACTGGAGCATACAATGAGACTAAAAAGCCCTCACGAAGCATAAGTTAGGAAGCCAGCCCACCCGATGCATAAGCCCTCGCTCAGCGAACGCGACATGTGCACCAAGTTCATCACGCCTGCCCTCCGGAAAGCGGGTTGGGATGAGATGTCGCAGATTCGTGAGGAGGTCAGCTTCACCAAGGGCCGAATCACCGTGCGCGGCAAGATGGTCAGCCGCGGTCGGGGCAAGCGCGCGGACTACGTCCTATACTACAAGCCCAACATTCCGATAGCCCTGATCGAGGCCAAGGACAACTCGCACAGCATCGGCGACGGGATGCAGCAGGCCCTCGACTATGCCGAGACGCTGGGGATTCCTTTCGTGTTCTCCTCCAACGGCGACGGTTTCGTGTTCCATGACTGCACAGGCGCCAGCGCCGAGCGGGAGACCACTCTCGGCCTGGATGCCTTTCCCTCGCCAGCGGACCTCTGGGCGCGCTATCGCAGTTGGAAGGATTTGAGCCCGGCGGCTGAGGAAACCGTCCTCCAAGACTACTTCGACGATGGTAGTGGCAAGGCGCCACGCTACTACCAAGTCAATGCCATCAACGCCACGATTGAGTCCATTGCAAAGGGGCGCGACCGCATCCTCCTGGTCATGGCCACCGGCACCGGCAAGACCTACACCGCGTTCCAGATCATCTGGCGGCTGTGGAAAGCCGGCCGCAAGAAGCGGATCCTATACCTCGCCGACCGCAACGTGCTGATCGACCAGACGATGGTCAACGACTTCCGCCCCTTCGGTCCGGCCATGGCCAAGCTCTCGACCAAAGGCAAGACGATCGAGCGCGATGACGGCAAATCCATCGACCTGGCGACTGCCATCGGCAAGAAGCGGCGGATCGACACGGCCTACGAGATCTATCTTGGGCTTTACCAAGCGATCACCGGCCCGGAGGACCGCCAGAAACTCTATCGCGAGTTCTCGCCTGACTTTTTCGACCTCATCGTCATCGACGAATGCCACCGCGGTAGTGCTGCTGAGGACTCGGCCTGGCGCGAGATTCTCGAGTATTTCTCCACCGCCACGCAGATCGGCCTCACCGCCACACCGAAGGAAACAGAGTACATCTCGAACATCGCCTATTTCGGCGATCCGGTTTACTCCTACTCGCTGAGACAGGGTATCGGCGATGGCTTCCTGGCCCCCTACAAGGTAATCAAAGTCCACATAGATCGCGATATCGCGGGCTATCGGCCGGAGCAAGGGCAGCTCGATCGTGAGGGCGAGGAGGTCGAGGACCGGATCTACAATACCAAGGACTTCGACCGCACGCTCGTCCTGGACGAGCGTACCAAGCTGGTCGCCCGCAAGGTCACCGAATTCCTGAAGGAAAGCGGCGACCGTTTCCAGAAGACCATCGTCTTCTGCGTCGACCAGGAACACGCCGCCCGCATGCGCCAGGCCCTGATCAACGAGAATGGCGACCTGGTGGCAGAGAACGCCCGCTACGTCATGCGCATCACGGGCGGCGATACCCTGGGCCAGGCGGAGCTGGACAACTTTATCGATCCGGAATCGAAGTATCCGGTCCTCGTCACTACCTCGCGGCTGCTCTCGACCGGCGTGGATGCCCAGACCTGCCGGCTGATCGTGCTCGACCGCAATGTCGGCTCGATGACCGAGTTCAAGCAGATCGTCGGGCGCGGGACCCGCATCCATGAAGACACCCGAAAGTTCTACTTCACCCTCATCGATTTCCGCGGAGCGACCAGCCACTTCGCGGATCCCGACTTCGACGGTGAGCCGGTTCAAATCTACGAGCCGGGCAGGGACGACCCGATCACACCGCCGGAGCCGGAGGAGACGGCGGCCGGCGGCCTGGAAGAGCCGGAGAGCCCCTATGAGGCCGAGTCGGAAGAGACCATCCTGGTTAATCCTCTCGACACGGCCGGTCAGGAGGGCTCAGAGCCGATAAAGAAGATCTACGTTGACGGTGTCAGCGCCACCATCGTCGCCGAGCGCATCGAGTACCTGGACGAGCACGGTCGCTTGGTGACCGAGTCGCTACGCGACTTCACCAAGAGGGCTCTGAAGAAACGCTTTGCCAGCCTCGACGATTTCCTCAAGCGCTGGAAGGGCGCCGAGCGCAAGCAGGCGATCATCGAGGAGTTGGAGGCCGAAGGCCTGTCGCTCGACCCGCTGGCTGAGGAGGTCGGCAAGGATCTCGACCCCTTCGACCTCATCTGCCATGTCGCCTTCGACACCAAACCGCTCACGCGTCGCGAGCGCGCGGACAGCGTAAAAAAACGCAACGTCTTCGCGAAGTATGGCGACCAGGCACGCGCCGTGCTGGATGCCATGCTGGAGAAGTACCAGGACGAGGGCGTCATCAACCTGGATGACCCACGCTTGCTCTATATCACACCATTTGCCGCTATGGGCACGCCAACGGAGCTGCTCAAAGCCTTCGGCGGTCGAGGCATCTATGAGCGCGCTGTGCACGAGCTACAGTCGGAACTTTATCAGGAGCCAGCGTGAGGATGACGGAACTAAGGACCGAATCCTTCGGGCGGACCATCCAGCTGTTTCTGGTCGATGGCGTACCGAACGGACTCATCATCGCTTCGATACATGGTTGGACCGGATCGGTTCTGGTCGCTACCCAGTCGACCTTTGCCCGGCTGCTCGCGCGGCAGGAGACTGATCGGACCGGCGTTTATATCCTTTTTGGTCCGGACCCCGAGGACGCGCTGTCAATGCGAGCCTACATTGGCGAGGCCGACAGCGTGAAGACGCGTATCGATCAAAGCGCGGGCGACCGTGGCTTCTGGGAGACGGCGGTCGTGGTGACGACCAGCGATGACGCCCTGACCAAGGGGCATGTCCGGTACTTGGAGGCGCGGCTGATCGAAATGACGATGTCCGCCGGCCGGGTCAAGGTCGACAACAGCCAGACCCCGGCGGCCGACCGTCAGCGCCTGCCGGAAGCAGACCGCGCTAATATGGAGGCCTTTCTCGCGAATCTGCGGGTCATCTTGCCGGTCGTAGGGCTCGATTTCCTGAAACCGCGTCCCCGGGCTGCTGGAACAGCCACCGGCAAGGCGGCGACACCCGAGGAGGCCCAGTTCGAGATCCGGCACAAGAGCCGGGTACAAGCGACTGCCGTTGAGGAAGACGGCGAGTTCGTCGTTCTAGAGGGAAGCGAATCCTTGAAAGACGCCGGCTTCCAGGGCACCAATACCTACGGCGAGTTCAAGCAGGAGCTGATCGCTCAGGGCGTCCTAGCGCTGGCTCCGGCAGGCGACAAGTATGTCTTCACCCGTGCCTATACCTTCAAGAGTCCCTCCGCCGCTGCGGCGATCATTCTGGACCGCAATGCGAACGGGCGGCGCGCATGGAAGGTGGTCGGGTCGAAGCTTTCCTACCACGAATGGCAGGAACAGAAGGCCAGGATCACGGAGGAAAGCCCGTGATTTTCCCATCTATTGCAGACCACGTTTTTCGCTGCCATGAGGACGCTCATTCAACTGGTCAACGCGTTCGGCGGTCGGGAAGACTTCGAGCGTGCTGTGCACGAGCTGCAGTCGGAACTCTGTCAAGACGCAGGTTGAGCCATGGAAACAATTGGTAGTCAGCAGATTTGGACGTTGTTGTACGGTGAAGACGTAATCCAAAGAGCCACAAACACCAAAATACGGGGTGATTCTGGCCACTTGGTTACGTCCTATTTGGACTTGGCTAAGAAAGTGGCAGAACTTCAGTTCCGGAATCGTGACTACGTGTTTCTGTTTCGAGGTCAGAAAAAGGACCACAAGAACCGCCAAGGAAATACATCGCTTCGGCCGCAGATATTCAGAGACGCATCGGGAGAACGTTCCTCTGGAGGCGAACTAAGGAGACGATTCCAGAATCTGCGACAATCCGAAGATATGCTTGTAGAGCGCTATAAGCAGGCGAAATTTACTGGCCTGGAGCGCCTTAAACGCCATCGCATTCTCCGGTGGTCGATCCTGCAGCACTACGAAGTCTGCCCAACCCCTCTGTTAGACGTTAGCCATTCGCTTCGAGTTACCGCATCTTTTGCGTCCATCGATGCGCAGGGTGAGGCTTTTCTATTTGTCTTGGGTGTCCCAAACATCAGTGGAGCGATCACGGCGAGCGCTGAAGCTGGGATCGAAACCATTCGACTATCGAGTGTCTGCCCGCCGGAGGCCGTGCGACCGCACATTCAGGAAGGATACTTATTGAGCGAGTATCCTGAACTACACGACTATCAGCAAAAGCAACACTATCAGAACTACGAGATCGATTTTGGCCTAAGGTTGATCGCAAAGTTCAGATTTGACCCAGATGCCTTTTGGGAAGAGAACGATTTTCCTATGGTCAAATACAACGCATTGTATCCGTCTCACGAGGACGATCCTCTCCTTGAAGTCACGGTTCCAATTAAGCAAGTATCTTCCTACTAGTTAGTGAGTCCCATGTCAGTTCGCACTCTCGTCAAAACCATCCAGGACATCATGCGCAAGGATGTCGGCGTCGACGGCGATGCCCAGCGCATTAGCCAGATGTGCTGGATGTTTTTTCTCAAGATCATCGATGATCAGGACCAGGAGCTGGAGCTGATGAAGCCCGGCTACCGCTCGCCGATCCCGAAACGCTTCCAGTGGCGCACCTGGGCGGCTGACCCGGAGGGTCCGACCGGCGATGACCTGAACCACTTCATCAACGACGAGCTCTTCCCCGCGCTCAAGGCCCTCCCCCTCACCGGGCGACCCGGCGACCGCCGCCGTGTCGTGCACGACGTCTTCGAGGATGCCTACAACTATATGAAGTCCGGCCAGCTGATCCGCCAGGTGGTCAACAAGCTCAGTAGCATCGACTTCAACAACCTGAAGGAGCGCCAGCACTTCGGTGACGTCTACGAGCAGATCCTCAACGATCTGCAATCCGCCGGCAACGCCGGCGAGTACTACACGCCGCGCGCTGTCACCTCCTTCATGGTCCAACAGATCGACCCACATCCGGGCGAGAGCCTGCTCGATCCGGCCTGCGGCACCGGTGGCTTCCTAACCTGTGCCATGCGCCACATGCGCGATCGCTACGTGAAGCGCCTAGAAGACCAAGAGACGATGCAAGAATGCCTGCGCGCCTTCGAGAAGAAGCCGCTGCCGCACATGCTTAGCGTCACCAACATGTTGCTGCATGGCGTCGAGGACCCCAGTTTTGTGCGTCACGACAACACCTTGGCGAAACCCTACATCGGCTGGGAGCAGAAGGACCGCGTCGATATAGTCGTTACCAACCCACCCTTCGGTGGCAAAGAGGAGGACGGCGTTGAGTCCAATTTCCCGAAGAATTTCCGTACGCGCGAGACGGCGGACCTCTTCCTCGCTCTCATCATCCGGCTGCTGAAGCCGGGCGGCCGGGCGGCCGTGGTTCTGCCCGACGGTTCTCTCTTCGGCGAGGGCGTGAAGACCCGGTTGAAGGAGCATCTCATGGAGGAATGCAACCTCCACACGATCGTGCGTCTGCCGAACTCGGTGTTCCGGCCTTATGCCTCCATCGGCACCAACCTGCTGTTCTTCGAGAAGGGCGAGCCGACGAGGGAGACATGGTTCTGGGAGCATCAGGTGCCGGAGGGCCAGAAGGCATATTCCATGACCAAACCGATCCGGCTGGAGCATCTGGCCGACTGCGCCGCCTGGTGGGGCGGCACGAAGCGCAAGGGCCGCCAGGAAGGCCCGCGCGCTTGGAAGATCACCGCCGAGGAGGTGAAGGCCCGCGGCTACAACCTCGACATCGAAAACCCCCATGCCGAGGAGGAGGATCACGGCGATCCCGAGTGCCTGCTGGCCGAGCTAATCGCCGCCGAGGCCGATTTGACGAGTCTACGGGACCAGCTGAAGGTCATCCTGAGCGAGGCGCTCGCCCGATGAAGGGCGCCGGGTTCTCGATGGACCACCTCCTGGCCGTCTACGACCGTGTCAGCGAGGCACCCGACGCCGTCGCCCACCTGCGCCGCTTCGTTCTCGACCTTGCCGTACGTGGGAAGTTGGTCGAACAGGATCCGACCGATGAGCCGGCCTCGGAGTTGCTCAAATGTATCTCACAAGATCAGACCGACCAACGCAATCTGCCTGTCAGCTGGCGGCGAGCCACGGTAGGCAAATTGCTTGCGTTTCAATATGGGAAGGGCTTGAAGGCAAGCGAGAGAGCCAGTCGAGGACAAGTGCCGGTATATGGATCGAACGGAATTGTTGGGTATACCGAAAAGTCGCTGACAGCCCGGCCGTCCATCATTGTGGGACGCAAAGGGTCGGCAGGCGCACTCAATCTTTGCGACGGACCATCGTGGACTACCGACGTAGCCTATTTTGTTGAAGCACCGCCCTTTTTCAATTTGCGATTTCTTCTAATTGCACTGGAGACCCTCGATCTCGGCATGCTTGGCAAGGGCGTAAAGCCCGGCCTCAGCAGATCTGATGCTTACCATCAAGTCATCGCTGTTCCACCGCTTGCCGAACAGCGCCGCATCTTGGCGAAGGTCGATGAGCTCATGGCACTCTGCGACCAGCTGGAGAGGGAGCGGACGAGGCGCGAGGCCCTGCGCGACCGCCTTACCACCGCCAGCCTCGCCCGCCTGACCGCGCCGGATGCCGACAGAGAGACTTTCAAGTCCCACGCCGGCTTCGCCCTCGATAGTCTCCCGGCCCTGACCGCCCGTCCCGACCAGATCAAGGCCCTCCGTCAGACCATCCTGAACCTTGCGGTCCGAGGCAAGCTGGCGGAGCAGGACCTGATGGACGAGCCAGCTATTGATTATCTGCTCGGCCTTTCAGACGTCTCAGGGAAAGTAAGAAAGCTGCTCACGCCAATAGACCCTTCAGACTGCGGAGGCGAACTTCCTGCCTCTTGGTCATGGTTACCACTCGGTGCCCTCATTGGGGGAATGGATGCTGGGTGGAGTCCGCAATGCGAAAACCACCCGAGGTCCACTGAGGACGAATGGGGCGTACTGAAGACGACGGCAGTGCAGGCGCTTGCCTTCGACGCCATGCAACACAAGAAACTGCCAGAAAAACTGCAACCTCGCCCGCAATGTCAGGCGGAAATTGGCGATATTCTTGTCACGCGCGCCGGCCCGAAAAACCGAGTGGGCGTGTCTTGCGTGGTCGATGTCCCATGCCCGAAGTTGATGATCTCCGACAAGCTCATCCGGTTCCATGCACTGGGGGAACTGTCGGCACGTTATTTTGCCCTCACGCTGAATGCAGGCCACACCTTTGAGCAGATTGAGGCCGCGAAGTCTGGTATGGCGGTCATGCAGATGAACATTTCACAGAATAAGCTGCGAGCAATTCCCATCCCCCTCCCGCCGCTCGCCGAGCAGCAGCGCATCGTCGCGAAGGTCGATGAGCTCATGGCGCTCTGCGACCGGCTGGAAGCGAGTCTTACCACCGCCGACACCACCCGCCGCCGCCTCCTCGAAGCCCTCCTCCACGAAGCGCTGGCACCGGCTGCCAGCAACCGGGAGGCAGCGGAATGAGCCTCTCTCCTGACGCCGAGCACAAACTCGCCCGACAGGTATGACCGTGCTCATGAGTCAACTGGCCCGAATGAGACTGAGGCATCCTGGTTTGGCCTTGGCAATAGGCAGCCATGTCCGCTGATCTACCTGTCCTGGGCCTCTTCAAAGATGAGCACGCCCTTCGGGACCATCTAGCTGATCACTTAGACCTAGTTGAAGATGACCTGCGCCTCTTGGCGAAAGAATACGGGATTTCCAACCCTGATGGTGCTAACGGGAAGGTTGATATCCTCGCTCGTGATGAGCTAGGACATTTGGTCGTGATCGAGCTGAAGCGGAGCGACAAGAGCGCCCGCACTACACTCAACGAGCTCAGCAAATACACTGCACTCCTCGTCAAGCGTGACCGGGTCGCTCGAGAGCTTATTCGGTGCATCGTGGTTTCGACCGATTGGCACGAGTTGCTTTTGCCACTTTCGTACTTCGCGACGACTTCAGGCGTCGACGTACAAGCCAAGGAGGTAACATGCGGTCAGAATGGCACCCTAGAGATTCATCCAAAAGCGTTGGTTCCCATTCGCTTTCTGCCGCAATTCAGCCCCGAAATCTCTATATACAATTATCTTTCTGCCCAGGACCGCGAGCTACACCTAAGCGAAGTTCGTAGGCGCTCGACAGAAGCGACCTTTGTGCGACTGGCACTCCTGGTACTGGCCAAAAAAAAGAAGGCTCCCGCCGAAGCCGCTCCATATCGATCGATCGCGTGTCTGTGGCGATTGTCAGAGGGAGACAATGAACGGCTTGAGCAAGTGACGAAACACCCGATTGGCTGGCTGGAACACTATGCCTTTCCGGGATGGGAGGCCGAATGCGATGCCCTCTACTGGCTCACTGGTGAAGACGCTCCGGGAACACACTTTACAACTGCAGAGGAAGAGCGGGGAACGCCCGAAAAGATCGATTCAATGCTCAGTGACTATGAAGTCGAGAGCGTGCTCCGGCTTGGCGACTGGCCCCGGATTGAAGTCGTCAATACCCCAGAACAAATAGTTGCGCAGCTCAAGGCTGTTTCAGCCCTTGCTTCGGCAGAAAGGACTAACCGCCACTTCTTCGACGCGAAAGTATCCCCCAGAATCTTGCCTTCCTGGCACACACAGGTCGAGGGATTTCTTGACTTTATTTCCTTCGAGGATGCCTGGCAGCAGGAGGCAGCGCGCTTCCTTTCAAAGCTTGAGGGCAAGGCCATCACCGTTCATCTCGACGCTTTCGACAAAAAACACTTCTTCTACGCTCTGCACCAAGCACGAACGCACCCAAATGCCGCTTTATCCAGCTTTGAAATTCGCGTCGAAAAGAGCGGCACGATCATTGAAGGATTACGCGGCTATTGGGCATGGGACGGCAAGACGTGTCCATCGAATGCAAGGGCGACGATCAAGCGGGTTTACGGATCCGAGAACTGGGCAGTAATGAGCCTGTTCAGCGCCATGGACGAAGCCCGATATGAAGCTGCTTTTTCAATTCACGGATTCTCACCAGCAGTTGAGCATTTGGTGCGTGGCATCGACGGACAGATGCGCTCTACCGTGGTGATGAAGCCGGTGGGAAAGGGAAAGGCCCTTCACGATTTCGTAGTTAGAAATCACCGATATGTCGAGACCGTGTCGAAGTTGATTTGCCAGTTTGGTGATGTCCCGACTTCGCCTGGTTCGACGGGGCCAGTTGAGCTCTTGTTCGATCCAGGCGACGAGAGTTGAAGTCCGAGCGCATTCGATATCTCACCCGTCATTGCTAGCCTCAGAGAAGGAGGTCGCTGAGGTGGAGGGATGGATCCTTAAAGCGGCGTGATTACGATGCCTGACTACGTAATTGGCCGTATTTCGCTACCCGAAACGCTACCCAGATCCGAGCTGACAAGACAGAATAGCTGTTAACTTATTGAAATCGTGGTGCCGGCTGCAGGATTCGAACCCGCGACCCCCTGATTACAAATCAGGTGCTCTACCAACTGAGCTAAGCCGGCCCTGGGCAGGTGCGGGCAAGATAGGGCGGCTGGCGGCGGGCCGCAAGTTCGGGCTGCAGGCCGGCCCATGCGGGGCTTGCGGGGCGGTTATGCGCCCGCTTTCCGGGGCTTGCCTTGCGGCTTCGGGCGGGCTTAAGGTCCGGGAAACGGCCGCTTCGTCGCGGAGGCTGCTTTCCCAAGTTCTCCGCGGCTTGGCGGTCGCGCGAAACGCCAACCTCAAGATGCCGGAACCAAACCTCGGCCAGGGAGCACAAACGTCATGTCAGCGGCCCTCTCTATCGAAACCCTCAAGAACCAGGCCCAGGGCCTGTCTTTCCGTAACCAGGCCTTCATCGACGGCAAATTCGTCGATGCCGCCTCCGGCAAGACCTTCGACTGTGTCTCGCCGGTCGACGGACGGGTCTTGACCCAGGTCGCTGCAGGCGACAGTGAGGATGTGGACCGCGCCGTGAAGGCCGCCCGTGCGGCTTTCGAGGACGGCCGCTGGCGCAACATGCACCCGGCCAAGCGCAAGAAGGTGCTGCAGCGCTGGGCCGACCTGATCGACGAGCACACCACCGAACTGGCGCTGCTCGAAACCCTCGACATGGGCAAACCGATCGGCGATTCGACCCGCATCGACATTCCCGGTGTCGCCAACTGTATCCGCTGGTACGGCGAGGCCATCGACAAGATGTACGACGAGATCGCCCCGACCGGGCCGGACGCCGTTGCCATGATGGTGCGCGAGCCGGTCGGCGTGGTCGCCGCGGTGGTGCCCTGGAACTTCCCGTTGATGATGGCGGCCTGGAAGATGGGCCCGGCGCTGGCCACCGGCAACTCGATGATTGTGAAGCCGGCCGAGCAGTCGCCGCTGACCGTCATTCGCGTCGCCGAGCTGGCGGTTAAGGCCGGCCTGCCCGAGGGCGTGCTGAACGTGGTTCCCGGCTTCGGTGAGACGGCGGGCCAGGCCCTTGGCCGCCACATGGATGTCGACGGCATCGCCTTCACCGGCTCCGGCGAAGTGGGCAAGCTGTTCCTGAAATACTCCGGCGAGTCCAACATGAAGCGGGTGTCGCTGGAGTGCGGCGGCAAGACCCCCAACATCGTCATGGCCGATGCGCCGGATCTGGACGCCGCCGCCACCGCCGCCGCCTGGGCGATCTTCTTCAACCAGGGTGAGGTCTGCAATGCCGGCTCCCGCCTGCTGGTCGAAGAGTCCATCAAGGACGAGTTGCTGGAGCGCATCATGAAGGTCGGCCAGAAGATGCGGGTCGGCGATCCCCTCGATCCTTCGACGCAGATGGGCGCCATGGTCGACGACACCCAGATGGAGCGCGTGCTGGGCTATATCGAGAAAGGCCAGGCCGAGGGCGCCAAGCTCGCCATGGGCGGCCAGCGCATCATGGCGGAGACCGGCGGCTACTACATCGAGCCGACGGTCTTCGACAATGTGAAGAACGACATGACCATCGCCCAGGAAGAGATTTTCGGGCCGGTGCTCTCCACCATCAGCTTCTCCGATCCCGAAGAGGCGATCCGGATCGGCAACGACACCATCTATGGCCTGGCCAGCGCGGTCTGGACCAGCGACATCAACAAGGCCCACAAGACCGCCAAGGCCCTGCGTGCCGGTGTGGTCTGGGTGAACTGCTTCGATGCAGGGGAAATCTCCACCCCCTTCGGCGGCTTCAAGCAGTCCGGCTTCGGCCGCGACAAGTCGCTCCACGCGATGGAAAAATACACGGAAGTGAAGACGATCTGGATCGACCTTAACTGATCTCTTCAAGCTCCGATTTTCGGACGGCGGAACCGCAGGGTGGTTCCGCCGTTTTTTTTGCGCGGTCCGATCTCGCCATGACGGTTCTGAGCCCATACCTGCGCGCGAATTTTTCACCGATCTCTTTGTATCGCTTCACCTTTTCCGACGAAACTTGCCTTAGCATTGACCCACCCGAAGCTGTTTTAGAACCGTAGAGTGCAATCAGCTATGGGCGAGTTTCCCGATCATGCCGCTGGGCGGGCGGACGGGAGCAATTCGGGCGGAGGGATATGACAGTCATTGATTTTCAAGCGGCGCTGGAACAACGCGCCGCGACCGGCAGCATCGATATCGACGATCTGGTGTTGCGAGGCAGTGAGGAACTGGGGCTGGAGGTCGACACCGCAGGCTATCTGGTGCTGACCGAGGGCGAAGACTTCGAATAGGCCGTCGACGGCTAAAGCTCTTTTCGCATATAGACACGGTCGTAACCGGCTACGGCCTTGCGTTCGGTCTCGAGGTAGCCTAGACGTCGGTAGATCGCGACATTTTCCAGCATGACCGCGTTGGTGTAGAGCACGACGGCGTCATATCGTTGGCGTCGCGCTTCTTCCTCCGCGAAGTCCATCAGAAGCTTTCCATAGCCGCGGCCCTGGCAGGCCGGATCGATGGCGATGTTGTCGAGCAGCAGGAAGCCGTCGTTTGGCTCCAGCACCAGAATGCCGACGGTGTTCTCATCGTCTTCAAGCACATGGGTCTGGCCGGCGGCGATCCGCTCGGCATAGTCATCGACCATTGGCCCCGGGGGCCGGTCCATGCGTTCCAGATAGGGGCTGTAGGCGGCTTTTACGATGGCTTCGATAGCAGCGCGGTCGGCTTCTTGAGCCAGGCGGATTGTGGGGTCGGCCATGCCGCTCAGCCCGGAAAACTGCGGCCGTCCAGGGTCAGCAGCGGCCCGTAGAGTTCCGGGCGTCTGTCCCTGAACAGGCCCCAGGAGGCGCGCCGGGCCTGGAGCGCGTCCAGATCGAAGCTGGCGGTGAGAACCGCGCGATGGCTTTCGTCGGCCTCCGCCACCTTGGCGCCGGTCTGATCGGCGATGAAAGAGGAGCCGTAGAAGGTGACGCCCGCGGCCTCGCCTTCCTCCCGTCCGATGCGGTTGGAGGCGACCAACGGGACCAGATTGGCGGCGGCGTGGCCCTGCATGGTGCGCTGCCAGTGATCGCGGGAGTGGATCGTCGGGTCCTGCGGCTCGCTGCCGATGGCGGTCGGATAGAAAAGGACTTCCGCCCCCATCACCGCCATCGCCCGGGCGCATTCCGGGAACCACTGATCCCAGCAAATACCCACGCCGAGGGTGCCGTAGCGGGTCGGCCAGACGCGAAAGCCGCTGTCACCCGGATTGAAATAGAACTTTTCCTGATAGCCCGGCCCGTCGGGAATGTGCGACTTGCGGTAGACGCCCAGAGTGCTCCCGTCGGCGTCGATCATGGCCAGCGAATTGTAGTAGGCGTTGTTGGCGCGCTCGAAAAAACTGACCGGCAGAACGACGCCGAGTTCCTGCGCCAGCGCCGACATCTTCGCCAGTACCGGGTGGTCTTGTGTCGGGTGGGCGAGGGCGAAGTGTTCCTGCTTCTGATCGACACAGAAGTAGGGTGTCTCGAAGAGTTCCTGGATGAGGACGACCTGGGCGCCCAGGCCTGCAGCTTCGCGCACCAGGGCTTCCGCCTCTGCCACGTTGGCTTCGCGGTTCCAACTGCAGGCCATCTGCGTGGCGGCGACGGTCACCTGGCGCATGGGGCCTCTCCTTTACGTCACTTGATGTTCAGATCGGCGGCCGTCCGGTCGAGCGCGAGGCGCAGACGCTTCACCAACTCGTCGGCCTCGTCGCGCGTCAGGATCAGCGGCGGCGCCACCACCATGGTGTCGCCAACCGCGCGGGAGACGACGCCGATCTTTACGCAGTGATCCCGGCAGAGCGTGCCGGCGCGGCCTTTGGGATTGAAGCGGCCGCGGCTTGCCTTGTCGCAGACCAACTCGACGGCGCCAATGAAACCCACGCCGCGCACTTCGCCGACCAAAGGGTGATCGGCAAGGCCGGCCATCTGCTGCTGCAAATAGGGGCCGGTGTCGTCATGCACCTGCTCGACCAGCTTTTCCTCTTCCATGATGGCGATGTTCTCGAGCGCCACGGCACAGGCGACCGGATGGCCGGAATAGGTGAAACCGTGAGCGAACTCACCGCCCTCCGACCACAGCATCTCGGCGACCCGCTCGCCGACCATCACGGCGGAGAGCGGCAGGTAGCCGGAGGTTATGCCCTTGGCCAGGGTCATCATATCCGGTTCGATGTCATAAAGGTTACTGCCGAACCAATGGCCGGTGCGCCCGAAGCCGCAGATCACCTCGTCGGCGATCAAAAGGATGTCGTGGGCTTTGCAGATGCGCTGCACCTCCGGCCAATAGGTTTCCGGCGGAATGATGACCCCGCCGGCCCCCTGGATCGGCTCGCCGATGAAGGCGGCCACGGTCTCCGGCCCCAGTTCCTGGATCTTGTCTTCGACGGCTTTTGCCGCGGCGAGGCCGAGTTCCGCCGGGGACAGATCGCCGCCTTCGCCGAACCAATAGGGCTGGCGCACGTGATGAAAGCCGGGCAGGGGCAGGCCGTCCAGGTCGTGCATCGGCTGCATGCCGCCCAGGCTGGCAGCGGCCATGGTGCTGCCGTGATAGCCGTTGTGGCGGCTGATGATGTTGCGCCGCTCCGGTTGGCCGGCCAGGGCCCAGTAGCGCCGGACCATGCGGGCAATGGTGTCGTTGGCTTCCGAGCCTGAGGAGGCGTAGAAGACCCGGTTCAGTCCCTCGGGCGTCAGGGCGGCGAGCTTCTCCGAAAGCTCGATGGAGGGCGGCGTCGCGGATTTGAAGAAGGTGTTGTAGTAAGGCAGCGCTTGCATCTGTTCGTAGGCCGCCTTGGCGAGGCGTTCGCGGCCGTAGCCGACGTTCACGCACCACAGGCCGGACATGCCGTCGAGAATGCGGGTGCCTTCGGAATCCTCCAGCCAGACGCCCTCGGCCTTGGTGATGATGCGGCTGCCGCCTTCTTCAGCCAGACCTTTGAAGTCGGTGAAGGGGTGCAGGTGGTGGCGGGTATCGGCGGCGCGCCAGACGGCGGTGGAATTGCGGATGGTTTGGGCGGTCATGGATTCAATCCTGTCGGTGTCGCAAGAAAAGGAAGGGGTTCCTCGTTCCCCTTTCGGGGGCTCGCAGACTAGGGATTGAATCCGATCCGGGCGCAGTTCAGCAGCAGTTCGGCCCAGCGGCAGGGCAAAGAAGCAGTGCCGCGGCCGGCAGCGTCCGCATAAAGAACATCAGGAAGTCGATCTGGTTTCTGCATTCCAGCAGCCCACTTCTGTTCTTTGTTGATCCGACAGATCGATCAAGGACTATACGTTTAGCAGAAGGTGTTCGCGTTCCCAAGACGAGATCACCTGCTGATAGGCGTCCAGTTCCTCGTATTTCACCAGGGTCACCGCCTGAATGAAGAGGGCGCCCAGCACCGGCTTCAGGGCCTTGGTCGCGTTGAAGCGCTCCAAAGCATCGTAGAGGGTGCGCGGCAGGGTGCGGGCGAGGCGATAGGCGCTGCCCTCGATCGGCTGGCGCGGCTTCAGGTTCTCGGTCATACCCAGGTAACCACAAGCCAGGGAGGCGGCGATCGCCAGGTAGGGATTGGCATCGGCGCCGGCGAGGCGGTTCTCGACGCGGCGGTTTTCGGGCCCGGAGTTGGGCACGCGCAGTCCCACGGTGCGGTTATCATAGCCCCAGTGGGTGTTGATCGGGGCATCATAGTCCGGCATCAGCCGGCGGTAACTGTTCACATTAGGGGCCAGCAGGGGCATGACGGCGGGCAGATAGCGCTGCAGGCCGGCAATGTGCTTGCGGAACAGGGCGGTGTCCTTGCCGCCCTTGGTGGCGAAGAGATTGCGGCCGGTCTTGGCGTCGAGCACGCTTTGGTGAACGTGCATGGAACTGCCGGGCTGGCCCTGCATCGGCTTCGCCATGAAGGTGGCGTAGACCTTGCCGCGCAGCCCCGCTTCGCGCACGGCGCGCTTGAACAGAAAGGCCTGGTCGGCCAGCAGCAGCGCGTCGCCGTGATTGAAGTTCATCTCCATCTGCGCCGCCCCGCCTTCGTGGGTCAGGGTGTCGATGTCGATGTTCATCGCTTCGCAGAAGTCATAGACCTCTTCGAAAATCGGGTCGAATTCGTTCACAGCGTCCAGGCCGTAGGCTTGGCGGCTGGTCTCGCGCCGGCCGGAGCGGCCGATCGGCGGCTCCAGCGGATAGTCCGGGTCGGTGTTCACGTCGACCAGGAAGAACTCCAGTTCCGGCGCTACGGTGGGCCGCCAGCCCCGCTCGGCATAAAGCTCCAGCACCTGTTTCAGGATGCGGCGGGGGGCGATCTCCACCGGATCGTGGCTGAAGTGGAAGGCGTCACAGATGACCTGGGCCGTGGGCTCCTCGTACCAGGGCACGATGCGGATGGTCTCGGCATCGGGGGTCAGGTAGACGTCCTTGGTGGCGGCGCTGACCACCGAACTGGGGTCTTCGGGATAGTCACCGTTGACCGTCTGGACGAAAACATCCTCCGGTATGCGCAAGCCGCGCTGGCGCATGCCTTCCAGGAACTTCTTGGCCGGCAGGATCTTGCCGCGGGCGATACCGGCCATGTCCGGGACCAGGCATTCGACCTCGTCGATTCTGTTTTCCTTCAGAAAGGCTTCGATGGCGGAGCTCATAAATCACCTGCGCGTTGATGTGGGCAAACCGCTAGCACGGCCCTCGCGCGGCTGGCAAGCAAGCTGGCCGGTGTCGCGGCGGGCTGTGAGGGGGCAGGAACAGGCCTTTTCAGTCCCGCCCGAGCAGTTCGTAGAGGGCGACGGCGGCGGCGTTGGAGATATTGAGCGCCTGGATCGGCGCCCGGGTCGGCAGCTTGACCAGAAGATCACAGCGCTCCCGGGTCAGGCGCCGCAGACCGGAACCCTCAGCCCCCAGAACCAGGGCGACGGCCTCGGCTGGGCGGCTCCCGGCCAGGCTTTGGCCCGCTTCGCCGGCCAAGCCCCAGCACCAGTAGCCGGCCTCCTTCAGGCTGTCCAGGGTCCGCGCCAGGTTGGTCACCTTGATATAGGGGACGACCTCCAGGGCGCCGGAAGCGGACTTGGCCAGGGTGCCGCTCTCCTCCGGGGCGCCCTTGTCCAGGGCCACCACGGCCTGGGCCCCGAAAGCGGCGGCTGACCGCAGCACGGCGCCGACGTTGTGGGGGTCGGTCACCTGATCCAGCAATAGGATCACCCGCCGGGCGGGCGGCGCCTCGGCATCAGTCTCAGCTTTTGTGGCAGCAAGCGGGGTGGCGGCGATATCCTCGATCGCCGGCTGCTCCAGGGGCGCGGCGCGGGCCGCGAGACCCTGGTGTACCGCGCCTTCCGGCAGAAAAGCCTCGATTCCCCGGCGGTCCAGGGTTTCCGGTGAGAGCCTTTCGTGGCGGGGATCGCGCTCCTGGCGCAACCGCTGGCCCCAGGTCTGGGCCGCCTCGGGACTGAGCAGCAGCCGGTCGATGCGGCGGCGCGGGTTGGCCAGGGCGGCGAGGACCGGGTGGACCCCGTAGAGCCAGAGACCGCCCCCGCGGCCGCCCGAATGCCTGCCGTCCCGGGCCCTTTGGCTGGAGTCGCGGCGGCGTGGGCCAGGGGACTCGGGGCTGCCGGGCCCGTTCTTTTGCGCGGCTTTGCCCGGGCGGTGACCGGAGACCTTGGTCTTGCGTTTCGTCATTCTGAGACCTAATATCCTGTGGACAAGCAGCGACAACCCTCTGCGTTCTTTTCGACCACCCGGTCAAAATGGTCGGAAGGGGCGCTTTTGCCGTGTTTAGAAGTTGACAGGCTGAATTAAATCAACATATTTCGCAACTCCATCGCACCACCGGTTGCGTCGGCTGGAGGGGTGCCCGAGTGGCTA
>JANQLP010000037.1 GCA_028280515.1 Hyphomicrobiales bacterium | reverse complement strand
ACCGCGACGGAATGGGTGCGCCTGACGATCGTGAACGCGGCGGTCAAGCGCATGACCCTGGGCAACCCCGGCGCCAACGTGCACCGGCATAACGGCGTGATCACCGTTCAGGTGTTCGCGCCGGTCGACAGCGGCACCCATGCGGCCCGCGACCTGGCGGACCAGGCCGCCGCGATCTTTCGCAACCAACGATTCGACGGCATCCGCTGCGACACGGCCTCGGTGGTCGAGGTCGGGGCGGAGGATGTCTGGTACCAGGTGAACATGTCCTGCGCCTTTCGCCGGGACGAGCTGCTGTAACGGCACGCCGTTCCCTGACAGGCCGCTGATCCCCGCGTCGGTGACGCGCTGACCGCCCGCGCGCGAGCGGGTTTTTCCCACTCAAAGACGAGGAGGGCACGATGCCCGATTTTTCCGACGCGTCGGATGCACAACTGGCGTTCATTCCCGAAGTCACCTGGGGTGTCACCCCGGCCACGCCCGCCTTCCAGCGTGTGCGCCTGACGGGTGAGAACCTGGTGTTCTCGATCGACAACCAGACCTCCAACGAGATCGACCCGACATCTTCGGTGAAGGATCTGATCCAGCGCGGGGCCTCGGCCACCGGCGGGTTCGATTTCGAGCTGAGCTACGGCACCGAGTTCAACACGCTGTTGGAACATGCGCTGCGGGCCGACTTCGCGCTCAACACGCTGAAGGGGGGGACGGACAAGAAGTCCCTGACGATCGAGAAGGCGTTCCAGGCCGGTGGCACGACGCACTACCAGCGCTTTCTGGGCCTGCGGGTGAACACCTTGCAGGTGAATGTGCGGGCGCAGGAGCTGGTGACGGGGCGGCTGGACCTGCTGG
The DNA here is from genome assembly GCA_028280515.1 of Hyphomicrobiales bacterium. Taxonomy (GTDB): domain Bacteria; phylum Pseudomonadota; class Alphaproteobacteria; order Rhizobiales; family Methyloligellaceae; genus UBA2767. The sequence continues at coordinate 4,577 of JANQLP010000037.1, read as the reverse complement.
GCAGCGGGGCCGACCCGATGGCGACGACCATCATCACCGGGGCGACCTATGCCAACGCCAACACCAGCGAGGTGATGGCCTCGCCGGAGGTGGCGTCGATCACGGTGGCCAATACGGTCGGCACGATCTTCTTCACCGACCTGTCCTTCACGCTGACCAACAATCTGCGCGCGCAGGCGGCGATCGGGCAGCTGGGCGCGGCCGGCATCGGCTATGGCAGGCGCGAGATCACCGGGCAGATGAACGCCTATTTCGAGGACGCGGATCTGTATGAGGAGTTCATCTCCGGCACGGCGGGCAGCCTGTCCTTCGCCCTGTCGGACGGCACCAACAGCTATACGGTGACTTTCCCGCGTTCGAAATTCACCACCGGCCAGGTGGTGGCCAGCGGCAACAACACCGATGTGATGGCCGAAATGGGCTTTCAGGCGCTGTATGACGACACGGCGACGACTGACATCCAGATCGACAAGTCGAGTTAGGGCCGGGCGGCTGATCGGGCACGCCGTCTTGCTTCAAGCGGCGAGAATGAGGGCCGTCAGTGACGGCCCTCATGCCCTGGCGTGACTGTTGGCTGGCGCGGGCCATCGTGATTGCCGGAAGCGCCCTCGTTCTCCGGTGAAATGGCGGGCTTCAGAAACAGGAAAATAAAAAAGAACGCCAGCCCTAGCGAGTAGAAGGCCATGCCGTATTCAAAGCCGTCTTCGAACCTTATGCCAGATCTGATTGGGTCTTTCCTTATTCTAATAAAAATTATCGTACGCTCAATGAAATCTTCGGAAGCAAAGATGAACGAGAATAAGAAACCCAGTTTGGGAATCATCCAGTATCTTTGAGTCCAACGGCCCAGATTCACGCCGAGGCATAGGACGCCAAAAGCAATCACGAGAAAGCTTGGCCAGCCGTAATAGTCAAATCCAATCTCTTGCCTGAGGCGGAGACCGACGGTCGGCGACACCAGGAACAGACCATAGAACGCCAGGAACAGCGCCATGATCTGCGAATACCGGTCCGGAAGGACCCGGCGCCACAGTGGCTCCCTGGATTTGCCTTGACCCATGCGCAATCTCCCGGGCGAGATGCCCGACCATACCTAAGAAAAAAATCCTAGAGGACTGTCGCAATGAAAGTCAACCAACGGTTCGCCACGGACGCGTCGGCGGAAGAAGAGGGCGTGTGGGTGGAGATCGGCGAGGGGGCGGCGCTGAAGATCGCCCGGTTCGGGAACAAGCGGCACGAGCAGGTGCTGGACCGGCTGCGTAAGCCCTATCGCAACATCCTGCGCACGGGCGGCGAGATTCCGAAGGACCGGGCCGAGGCGATCGTGATCGAGGCCATGGCCGAGGCCCTGCTGCTGGATTGGCGCGGGCTGGAGGATGATGACGGCAAGGCGATCGCGCACGACAAGGAGACGGCGATCGGCCTGCTGACGGAATTGAAGGATTTCCGCAACCAGGTGGCGGCGATCGCCATGGAGGCGGAGACCTATCGCGCCTCGGCGCTGGAGGCGGCGGCAAAAAACTCCAAGAGCGGGTCCGGTGGTCGGTCCGGGTCGGGGACAAGGCCCGCAAGCTGATCGACATCCTGACCGACCATGACCGGCCGATCCCGGCATGGGCGGTGGAACCGAAGCTGACCGACGGCAACGCGCCAATCTACGCGGCGTTCCTGGACCTGTCGCCCAGCCGGCCGGCAGGGTGCGGCGCGATCCCGCTGACCGAGATCGAGGCCTATCTGCGCCTGTTCGGCCATCCGGGCTGTGACGACGCGCGGGAGTTCGTGGTGCTGATCCGGGCCTGTGATACGGCGTTGCTGGAGGCGCGGGCAGAGAAGACGTAATGGTTGTGATGCCGTGGTCACGGTCGATGCCGCAGTTTTGTGGCCGGCAAGCGATCATGATCGAGACGCATCTAGGCCGGCGAGTGGGTGCGCTAGGTTTGGCGCCGGTATTTACTGCTTGCGAATCGTTGTTCGCGGAGACGTGAAGAGGGCGCCAAGCAACAAGAAAGAGCTTAGAACAATAAAGACAAGGCCAATACCAAAATGAAAGCGATCTAGAATTAAATGTCCGTCAGGCTCAATAACAACTCGATATGAAGTTGATACAATAAAATACAATATAAAACGTGCAGAATAAACAAAAAATGCCAACACAATCAGCTTTGTGACGATAGAGTTTGGAAGGATCGCCCTATCTCTGCAAGTCAGGGCGGACAGGAATCCGATCAGTGCGGTAACGATTCCGTAGTATCCAGAAAACGCGTACCCATAAGTTGGATTGACCCGTTCGTTTTCGGCTGGGCTAAAGCCCCACGATAGCGGCAGTGCCAGGTACAATGAGTAAGCGACCGAGAAGTAGAGCATTCTTCTCGAGAACGGATCGCTCGCAACTCTACGTAAGACGGACATTCCAGCCGTTTCCATACCTTTGCCCCGCACATGCAAATGCGGTTTCGGCGCCCGCAAACACCGAGAGCCTTGATAGAGCCTTGATGCGGCGATTTGGGCCACGCCGGAGACCATTACGCCGCTAAGAAACAAATCCTAGGTCGTCGTTAACCCGCCGTCAACCTCAGTGCCAGGAGGTTATCGGGATCGGTGAATCCGCTGAGGCGAAGACTAACGAATTGAGCGGCCGGATCGAAAGCCTGGCCGGTGCCGTCGGCGGGGCTGTGGTTTCGGTCGAGCGCTGAAGCTCCAAACCGGCAGCGGCCGACACGTAACCGAAAGCAGTTCGGTCGCCGCAGTTTCCGGCCTAACGGAGGTGTGCCTCACCCTCCGCGCTGTCATGCGAATTGGTTCCGTCCATGCAAGGAAGAATGAGATATGGTTAGCCCCACACTGACCCTCTCCATCGAAACGCGCGACGCCGAGATTGGCGCGCGGCGCATGGACCAGGCGCTGCGCCTGGTGCGCACCGGCGCCAAGGCGACCGAAGACGTCGTTGACAAGATGGCGGACAAGCTGAGCAGGGTCGGCGGCTCATCGAACCTCGTTACCGCCATAGGACGTGGTGTCGAAACATCGGTTCAGCGCGCGACAGCGGCGTTGATGGATCTGGAGCGCACGGCGGACCGGACGGTCAGTGGCCTTGGTCGCACGATCAGTGCCGAACGGCAGGCGATCGATGATGTGAGCGGGCGTCTACTGGGCATAGGTACGTTGTCATCGACGGGTGCCCGGATGCTCAGCTCCGACCTGATACAGCACGCTCAATGGAACTCGCTGCGCGGTGGCTTCACGCCTGTCTCCAGAGTACCTCGGCCAAATCCCTTTGACGACCTAGCCAACGGTACAATTCAGAGCTTTGGGTATCTTATGGGGAGACAAGCTGCAGCGATTAACGGCTTTCCAACGTACTACGATAGTGGTCCCGAAGGTTTTATTGGGAAGTACGCACCGATCACGGACTCGATGCACGGATCATTTGATAGTTATCTTGTAAATCAGGGAAACATATTTGATCTGATTGGAACGCGTGAAATAAGCAGGATAAATAGATTGCCTGCTGTATTCGAAAGGGTTGTGGATTTTAACAATAACCGAGGCGAGAGTATCGAGCGTGCCGTGAGTCTGGCCGGAGAGCAAATGGCGAAATGGAGGCGATTGGTCGCTATGGAAGACCCGGCCGCCGATCAGTTTACCAACAGTATCTTTGAACCGATACACGATACCATAAGAAGCGTCAGGATGCTTCATGGGGATTTGCAATGGGGACTTTTTAATGTTCAAGATCTTGAAAGACGCTCACTCCAAGATCCAAATGCCACAGGCCATGAAAGAGAACTTCTTTCTTCATTGATTTCAGACATTAGTGAAGGTGAGCAAATAGTTGGCGGCTGGTTGGCTCAGCTCGAAGACTACTCGGGCGAGTTGCTCGGCGCCGCAATAGCGGCGAACAGTGATGAGCCAAGGCCCGACCCGCCGCCACCCTGGCCGAGGCGCGACCCATTCGGCAGTTTTGGCGCCATTAGTCCTGATCTGTTTGTGCTCGATAAAGCAATGCTGGGTGACGGCATCGGCATTGCGGACATTCACGAAAACTTCCCCGCTCTGGAGCCGGTTCGGGTGCCGTTGGAACTGGACATCGCGGGCTTGGAACCGTTGACCGAGCGGCAGTTGTCCGACCTCCGGACCTGGACCGATCTGGCGATGACCGATCTCCAACAGGATTATGACGAATCCTTGCCAGAGCTTGCGGGCAGTATCGTCAACCGAGACGGCGGCCGGGCAGATAGTCTCGCGACGGGGTTGTCGCAGATGACCGGTATCTCAACCCGCGCCCTCAGCGACCGTATTGCCCCGGTCCTTGGAGACGAAGCCGACGCCTTCGCGCGGAACCTCGTCGAGGCGTGGCGCCGTGCCTATTTCGAGGCGCTGGTCGACACTATTGGCGGGTCGGAGCGGCAGGGTGCCGCCGTTGATGGGACCGACCTCGGATTTCGCGATGTCGGGCAGTCGATACTGGACGGTCAACTGGCGGCCAGCATGGTTACGGCCGACATGCTGCCAGTCGGTGGACTGGAGGCTGTGGTGCCGACCCCCGAGGAGGTCGAGTCGGTGATGGCCATGTCGGA
>JANQLP010000033.1 GCA_028280515.1 Hyphomicrobiales bacterium | reverse complement strand
GTCTCGGCCCTGGCGGGTGATCATCCCTCGCGCGAAGCCTGCAATGACAGCCTCGACGCCGGTGCTTAGCGCCAGCGTTGCGCTCGGCTGACCCTTTTTGCTGGCGTTGTTTGGGGGCGCTGCCCCCCTCCGTGAAGGCCTAGCCCTTCGCCTGGCTTCGGGCGGAAAACGGCGGGCCGTGTAGTCCGCCCTGCATGTCATTCCGTGCTTCCGGCCCGCGCCACCCCGCACCGTTTTCCGGCCTGTAACGACCGTTCCCCGCCCTCCTAGCCGGGAGGCAAGTCCGGTCGATGCACCAACATCTTGAACGAATCCAACAACTCTTCAAGCCAACGATCGACCTCTCCGACCTGCTAATATCGCGAGCATATTGACGACCGACAATGTGCCTTCCGAGCACAGCGCCGCCGTCTTGAAATCGGCAGTGCGTTTATGTTGAAGCGCCAACGCCAGGCGGACAGCAGCCTTCGCATGCGCGCGCGCTTCCTCGTTGGCTGATCCCTTCAACTCCGCGTCGAAGATTGCTTCCAGCATGCGCTTGGCGTCGGTTTCACTCGGCGTCGTGCCGTCCATCGTTGCGTGAGGTTTTGGATTGTATACTTCCTGCGCAACGGAAATGAGGACTTCGCGGCACAGCAAACCGACAGCCTGGTATTGCTCTTCGGTATCCGACGAGTCGAGACGCAAACGCATCTCTTGAAGCTGACGATCAACCTTTTGCCAGCCCGTGGGCTCCTCAAAGACGACGACGCGCCCATCGATTTTGCGCGAACCGAATACCGGTCTTTCAGAAATCTGTTTGACCTCGAATATCTCCCATCCATCCCGCCGAAGCTCTTCGTTGTAGGCCGCCACTAGTTTTCGCGCTTCTTCGCTGGACGGCCTGACCAGCGGATGAACCGTTTCGCAAAGGAAACACAAGAACCGGTCGTCCGCACCGTGAAGGAGATTGAAACGCGAGTCGTGGAAGACCCAATCCTCAGGCCAATCGAAGTTGTTTATGCGGTGCTGATGAATGTCGCCGGCAGCGTTGCCAAACCTATGGTCAAAGGAGGGGAGTTTTGTCAGGTCGTATAAACGTGCCAAAAAGTCGTCGTCTTGCAGACGACCACACCAACTCGTTTCGCTCATGGCCAGGAAGTCAAATATCGCGCGACGTGTGACTTCAGTGATTTCGTGTGTCATCAACGGCTACGATCCGCTGAAATATTCAATTGATACCGCGTGTGTCGCAGCGTGCCGGTCTTGGTGAATGCGCCTTTCTCGACGAGGTCTTGCAGATCACGCGTCGCCGTCGCGCGTGAGGTCTTGGTGATACTAATGTAGTTTTCAGCGCTGAGGCCGCCTTTGAAACCGTCGATCCCCTCTCTGAAGATACGGGCGACGACCTTTTGCTGCCGTTTGTTGAACCGGCCGCGGAACGTCTCGTAGAACCTGGCTTTCGCAATGTAGAAATCCACGCGTTTGAGCGTGGTGTTCTGTGCTTCGATGATCGTGTCGCCGAAATAGCAAAGCCAGTCTGTGATCTCGGTCTCCTTGTTGTTACGCTCCAGCGCAGTGTAGTAATCCTTGCGCTTGCGCTCGATCGTGTAGGCGAGCGCAATGAGGCTGGGCTGACCGAGGTTCTGGGCCAACGATTTTTCCGCGATCGCGCGGCCGATGCGGCCGTTGCCGTCCTCAAACGGATGGATGCAGACGAAGTACAGGTGGGCAATCCCGGCGCGCGTGAGAGCAGGCAACGGGTTCTTGCCGCCGGGTGCCGTGCTGTTGAACCACGCAATGAAGCGTTTCATTTCGTTGGGAACGCGAGTCGACGGCGGTGCCTCGAAATGTACCTTGCGCTTATGGTCCGGGCCGGAGACGACCTGCATGGGGTCGATGTGCGTTCGGTAACCACCGATCACTTGGATGGAGGTATCGCTGCCAAGCAGCATCGCATGCCAGTCGCACAAGGTTTTGTCGGCGAGGAGGGTCGCGTAATTGCGGAACAGGTCCGCCATCATTTGGGATATGCCGCGTTCGGCAGGTTTCACGCCGGGCTGTTCAATCCCCAGTCCGAGTTCGTGTCTCACCGAGGACTGGACGCTGGCGCGGTTGAGGATTTCACCTTCGATCTCCGAGGTCTTGACCGCCTCGTCGCTGATAAGCTCGATCTTCAGCATTTCCTGATCGTCTGGCCCGACATGCTTGCATGCGCCGACAAGCTCGCCTGATTGCAGAAGAAATTGTCGCTCATGAAGCTCCAAAGCCTTGGAGTCATAAGTGAAATTCGGCCAATAGGGCTGTTGCCAGTTCCAAGTCATGAGTTATAGAAGAGCCTCTCTATAACTCATAATAACATATTTTCTGAGCTATAGCAAAGAATTCTATGATGCAGGGCGCGTCCGGCCCTACGGCCGGACCGGGCTGTACGCGACCGCCGCCCCTCGGACGGCTGGTCTTGCCGAGCCCCGCCTCGGGTCTCGGCCCTG
>JANQLP010000022.1 GCA_028280515.1 Hyphomicrobiales bacterium | reverse complement strand
TGGAACCAGGTGGAGAACGGCGTCGGTTGCCCCACCGGCATGGCCTATTCCTCGATTCCCTCGCTGCGGCTGGTCCCGGATATCGGGGATCTCTGGGTCGACAGGGTTCTGGCCGCGGACTACGACCCACGTCCGGTCGCAGTTACCGAGAAGCCCGCCGCAACCATAGGCATGGCCTTGACGGAAAAACAGGGCGGTTCGGATCTCCGCGCCAACATCACCCGCGCGGACGCGGTCAACGGCCGTGGCAGCGGGCAGGAATACCGGCTGACCGGCCATAAATGGTTCTGCTCCGCGCCCATGAGCGACGCTTTCCTAACCCTGGCGCAGGCAGACGGCGGGCCATCCTGCTTTTTCGTGCCCCGCTTGCTGCCTGACGGTACACGGAACCGCTTCTTCATCCAGCGTCTGAAGGATAAGTGCGGCAACCGCTCCAATGCTTCCAGCGAGATCGAGTACGACAATACTTACGCGATCTTGGTTGGTGAAGAAGGACGGGGAATCCGCACGGCAATCGAAATGGCGCACCTGACACGTCTCGATTTCGCGATCGGTTCCGCCGGTTTGATGCGTCATGCCCTTAACCTCACGCTACACCACACCCACAACCGCCGGGCCTTCCAACGGACACTCGCGGAACAGCCCCTAATGCAGAACGTCCTTGCGGACCTCTGCCTGGAATCGGAAGCGGCGACCGTGCTCGCCTTCCGTCTTGCCAACTATGTCGACAATGCAGGCCAATCCGAACAGGCCCGGCTGTTGGAGCGGATCGTCACGCCGGTCGCCAAGTACTGGAACTGTAAACGCGCGCCGGCCTTTGTCTCGGAAGCGTTGGAGTGTCATGGCGGCAATGGCTTCGTCGAGGAACAACCGATGCCACGGCTCTATCGCGAGGCGCCGCTCAACGGCATCTGGGAAGGTACGGGCAACCTGATTTGCCTCGATGTCTTGCGGGCTATCGAGAAGGAACCGGACTGCGTCGCCGCTCTCTCCGCCGAATTCAGCAAGGCCCGTGGCGCGGACCGCCGTCTTGACCAATTCCTCGACCATGTCGAGTCCGAGGTATGCCAACTCAACGACAGCTCGGCCTTTCAGGCTCGGCACATTGCTGAAGCGATCGCAACGGCGCTGGAGGCTTCGCTTCTGGTGATGTTTTCACCGTCCGCCGTCGCCGATGCCTTTTGCGCCTCGCGCCTCGACAATGCCTTTGGCCGAGCCTTTGGAAATCTCCCGTCGGGAATCAATGCCGCTGCCATCGTCGAGCGCGCGTGGCTCGACTGAAGGCAATCGAGAATAGAATTCATGGCCCGATATCTCTGTCACGACGAACCTGAGCTTTTGGAGTTCGAAGCCGAGGTTCTGGAAAGTCGGCCTGGCGCCGTTCGGCTCAGCCGAACCGCCTTTTATCCGGGCGGCGGCGGTCAACTGCCCGATCGAGGACTGCTGGAATGGCACGGCGGGCAGATCGGCATCGCGGGTTTCGAGGAGCGGGCCGGCCATGTATGGCACTTGCTGGCGGAACCGGTCGAAGTCTCCGGCGCGGTCCGATGCGAGGTCGATCGCGAATTCCGCTTCCTGATGCAGCAGCTACACACCGACCTGCACATCGTCAACGCGCTCGTGTTTCAGGCCTTCGACGGTGCGTTGGTCACCGGGGTGCAAATGGCGGCCGATGGCACGGCGCGCATAGATTTCGATCTCCCGGATGCCGACAATCAGCGGATCCGAGCCCTTGAGCCAGGGATCAATGACGCCATTGCGCAGGATCTCGCCGTAAGCGAGATCTGCGTGCCTTATCACGATGCCCATGCGGAAGCCGGCCTGCTGCGGAGCAAGGCGGTGACGCCGCCCCCACAGGCCGACGGCACTATCCGGGTCATCGAGATTGCGGGGCTCGACCGCCAAGCCTGCGGCGGGACGCACCTTACATCGACCGGTCAGTCGCGCCCGGTCCGGATCCGCAAAGTCGACAACAAGGGACGTCATAACCGGCGGGTTCGCATCGAGCTCGTGGATGCCGCCGGTTCGTGATGAGGCGCGAGACGCCCCCAAAGACCATGGCTAAATCTGTTGTTGGCCACGAGTGCTCGTTCGATGGCAAGGCCGTTCTGATCACAGGGGGCACTTCTGGAATCGGGCAGGCGACAGCGCTGGCGTTCGCACGGCGCGGCGCGCGGGTTGCGGTTGCGGGCCGCAGTCAGGAACGCGGCAGCGCGGTCGTGGAGGCGATCGAGGCAGTCGGCGCCGAGGCCTTGTTCGTCCCGGCCGACGTGAGCAGGGCGTCCGAGCTTGAGATGATCGTGCCGACCGTCGTGGAGCGGTTCGGCCGCCTTGACATCGCCTTCAACAACGCGGGCTACCAGGAGCCTCGAGCGCTGTTGGCGGAGCAACCGGCGACGACCTACGACACTGTCTTTGACACCAACGTGCGTGCGGTCTTTCTGGCAATGCAGGCGGAAATTCGAGCGATGCTGCCGACCGGCGGAGTCATCGTCAACAACGCTTCAGTCAGCGGTGTCCGCAATCCCAATCCCGGCTTGGCACTCTACTCCGCCTCGAAGGCGGCTGTGATCTCGATGACGAAGTCGGCAGCCATGGAATACGCCGACCAGGGCATTCGCATCAATGCCGTCTCTCCTGGTCGCGTAACCACGCCAATGATGCTGGCGTCCAAGATCGCCGATATGAAGGCCGTCGCGAAGGGGCTGCCGCTCAAGCGAATGGGCGAACCCGAAGAGGTGGCGGCGGCGGTGCTTTGGCTGGCTTCAGACGCGGCGTCCTTCGTGATTGGTCACAACCTGAGCGTCGACGGCGGCTTCCTATCGCAGTGACGGACCGAACCAGGCGGAGCGCGTCGAAGAAGACGGAAGGTGGAGGATGCCATGACAGAGATCGGGAATGTCTATGCGAGCCGGGCTCGTTTCATCTCCGTTGAGGAGGGGTTCAACATCAAGCGTCCCGAACTCGCTCCGACGAGCTTCGATGCGGAGCGTGATCGCGCATTGAGTCCGGAGGAGCCAACCGGGTTCATTCTGCTCGACAAGAGCGAGGTCTTGCGCACGTCATTTCCGGCTACCAGTCCGCTATTGCTGGCCAAATTCTTACGGATTCGAGAGGGCGAAGCCGTCGAAGCCCAGCTCAAGGCAAGTGGCGAAATCTATCATGTGGTTTGCGGCCAAGGTCGGACCAGCCAGAACGGGGCGACGCTGAACTGGGGACCTGGTGATATCTTTTGCCTTCCGGGGGGCCTGGAGACCGAACACCGATCGCTGGAGGGTGATTGCGTCCTTTACTCGGTAACGGACGAACCCATGATCGCGTTCGAGCGTGTTGTCCCGGCAGCGCGGGCGGAAGCGCCGATCGAGGCCGTGCACTATCCGGCGGAGATGATCGCGGCTGAGCTGGCGGCACTTTACGAACGTGAGCTAGACGACGAAACGCCCGGCCGGGCGTTGTTCCTTACCAGCGACCGTATGGTTGCCGAGCGCACCTGCCTGCCGTCCTTGACCCTGACGCTGAACGCCGTCCTGCCAGGCGAGTCGCAGCGGTCGCACAAGCACAACGCGGCGGCGATCGTCTTCATCACCAAAGAGGGGAGCTGCCATTCCGTGATCGGCGGGCAGATACTGCCCTGGACGCAAAGCTCGGTGCTGCTGACGCCGTCCAACGTCCCTCACTCGCACCTCAACGACGGCGGCGAAACGGCGGTCGCGCTGATAGTGCAGGACGGCGGCCTGCACTATCACTGCCGGACCATGGGTTTCGAATTCGCGTGAGCTCGGACTATGGTTCTTTACGGGCGCATGCAGGACAAGCCCCTGCTGATCAGTGATTTCCTGACCTACGCGGAGACCTATCATCCGGCCCGCGAGATCGTCTCGCGCGATGCAAATGGGCGCGAACACAGATACGCCTACGCTGAGATGGCGGTCAGGGCGAAGCAACTCGCACAGGCCTTGATCGCTTACGGCATCAAGCCCGGCGACCGGGTGGCGACGCTGGCCATGAACAACCACCGGCACTTCGAGCTGTTCTACGGGGTTTCCGGAACCGGCGCTGTTCTGCACACGGTCAACCCCCGACTGTTCGAGGATCAGATCATCTATATCTGCAATCATGCGGAGGATCGGGTTCTCTTTCTCGACCCCGCTTTCCTGCCGCTGGCGGCGTCGCTGGCGCCCCGCCTTGAGACGATCGAGACGTTCGTCGTCCTGGGCGGGGCTGATGCGCTTGACGGTAGTCTGCCCTTGGAAAGCGCGGCGGACTATGAGTCCTTCATCGCCGGTTTCGACGCCGACTATACGTGGCCGTCTTTCGACGAGCGCGCGGCTTCGTCGCTCTGCTACACGTCCGGCACGACCGGCAACCCCAAGGGTGTCCTCTACAGCCACCGTTCGACCGTGATCCATGCCATGGCGGCCTGCCAGAACGGCGCCATGGGACTGTCGGCCCACGACACCATAATGCCAATCGCGCCGATGTTTCACGCCAACGCCTGGAGCACGCCTTATCTAGCGCCGATGATCGGCGCCAAGCTGGTGCTCCCGGGCCCACGGCTGGACCCGGAAAGCGTTCAGGGTCTGATCGATGACGAGAGCGTGACCTTCACCGTAGCCGTGCCGACGGTGTTCACGATGCTGCTCGACTATTTGGAACAGACGGGCAAACGCATCGACAGTTTGCGGCAGGCGACGATCGGCGGTACGTCGGTGCCGCCGGCGATGATCGACCTACTGCGCGAGAAGTACGGCTGCTTTGTTGCCCAGGTCTGGGGCATGACCGAGCTGAGCCCGCTTGGCACCATGACCACACTGACGCCGGCGGTCGCCTCGCTGCCGGAGTCCGAGCGTCGAGAGTTTCTGTACAAACAGGGCCGCGGCCAGTTCGGCCTCGAGCTCAAGATCGTCGATGACAATGGCTGCCCCGTGCCGCGCGATGGCGAGACTGCTGGTGCACTCTGGGTTCGCGGTCCTTGGGCGGCGGCCGGCTACTTCAGGGGCGAGGCTGGCGAGGTGCTCGACGATGATGGTTGGCTGCCCACTGGCGACGTCGCGACACTCGATGGCCAGGGTTTCCTGCGCATCACGGATCGACTCAAGGACGTCATCAAATCGGGCGGCGAGTGGATCAGCTCGGTCGAGATCGAGAACCTTGCCTACGGTCATCCGGATGTGAAGCAGGCCGCGGTCGTCGCGGTGCATCACCCGAAATGGGATGAGCGGCCGTTGCTGGTCGTCGAGCCGAATGAAGGGGCGAACCCGACGAAGGAATCCATCCTGAACCATATTCAGTCGGCGATCGCCAAGTGGTGGCTTCCGGACGACGTGGTCTTCGTCAAAGAAATGCCGATGACCGCCACTGGCAAGATCAAGAAGATCGCATTGCGTGATCGGTTCAAGGATCACGTTCTGCCGAAAAGCAAGAATGCGTCTCCACAGGCCTGATCGCTATCCGCTCGCGTTCAACGGGGTCCCCATGAGTGTCTTCGCCGCATCGGAATTTCTCGACCACGAACAAGTCGTGTTCGCCTGCGATGATGCGGTCGGACTGAAGGCGATCTTTGCCATACATAGTACAAAGAAGGGCCCGGCCCTGGGTGGTTGTCGCATGTGGCCTTATGAGAGTGAGGCCGTGGCTCTGACCGACGTGCTTCGGCTTTCCAAAGCCATGACCTACAAGGCCGTTATGGCCGGGCTGGAACTCGGCGGCGGCAAAGTTGTCATCATTGCCGACCCGAAACGCGACAAGACGCCGACGCTTCTACAGGCCATGGGCCAGGCGGTCGATCGCTTGGGAGGCCGCTTCATTATCGCCGAGGACGTGGGCACGACCGTGTCGGATACAGCGGAGTTTCGCAAGACCACCAAACATGTGGTCGGCCTACCTGAGGAACTTGGCGGAAGCGGAGATCCCTCTCCGACGACCGCCAAGGGATGCCTGGTGGGACTTCAGGCCTGCGCGGAACATGTCTGGAAGCAGGAAGACTTGGCCGGTGCGCGCGTGGCCATCCAAGGCCTCGGCAACGTGGGTTGGAATCTCGCCCAGATGCTGCGCGACGCCGGTGCCGAGATTGTGGTGTGTGACATTCATCAGAGCGCGACAAGCCGTGCCGAAACCGAACTTGGCGCGAAGGTCGTATCGCCTGACGCCATCTATGACGTCGAGGCGGATGTCTTTGCGCCCTGCGCCATGGGCGCCATATTGAATGATGAGACGATTCCGCGTCTTAAGGCCAAGGTCGT
>JANQLP010000014.1 GCA_028280515.1 Hyphomicrobiales bacterium | reverse complement strand
CCGCCGGGCTTCCTGATGATCGGCCTCTGGCCGCTGATCATGGGCTTCACCATGTTCGTGCAGATGCGGCTCAACCCGGCGCCGCCGGACCCGATCCAGGCCAAGGTGTTTGCCTGGATGCCGGTCATCTTCACGTTCCTGCTTGCGCCCTTCCCCGCCGGCCTCGTGATTTACTGGGCGTGGAACAACCTGCTGTCCATCCTCCAGCAGGCCTACATCATGCGCCGGCACGGCGTCGAGATCACGCTGTTCGAGAACATTGGCATCAAGAAGAAGAACGAGACGGCGAAGGCGAAAACCGGGGGAGATTCCGGACAAAAGGACGCCAAGAGCAAAAGCTGACCAACGAAAAAGGCCCGGGCGTTCCCCGGGGCCTTCTTTCATTCGCGATGAACGTGTCCGGTCAGTTCGGCAGCACACCTGCGCGCTTCAACATGGTCTCCGCTTCCGGCATCACCTTGCGGCACCCGTTGGTCAGGGTGGCAAAGTTCTTCTTCAGGCAGAGGAAAATCAGGTCCGGCACCGGAGCGACGCCGATGCAGTACTGCGCGATATCGCTCTTGCAAGACGTATCATTGGCGAGACGGTCAAGCGCTGTGCGGATATCGAGGAGCTGGTCGGCCGCGTCATACATGGAGTAGGCGCAGTCGAACGACAGCTTGTTCGAATGCGAGTAGAGGCACGCGCCAAGGCGACCCTGACCGGGCTGCACGTCCTTGCAGTACTGCTTGATCTCCTTGTCGCAGCGCTGCATCACCATGCCGGGAATGTTACCCTTGCCTTGAGCGGAGACGGGCTCCGGTGACGGAACCAGAACGGCAAATGCGCCTGCAGCGACCGCAGCCAACGCAACAACTGATTTCTTCATCCCTTCATCCTTTCTCACGGCGTCCGGCGCCGCGTTCTTCCCGCCGCCTTGCTGCCTCGACCTCGGAAACCGGAACGCGCCTAGTTCGGTGCGCAATGGCCGAAGAAGGCGAAACCGGCCTCAAGCGTGCTGATGGACCCGGTGAACGAGCCGTTCTTGCGCGAGATCACCGCGCTCCAGGTCTCTTCGTCCTGCAACCCATGCATAAACACATGGTCGTCGGTCGCCTTCAGCCCTTCGATCGCCTCTGTGCGCTCCTTCTCGAGGAGCGACAGGGAGGCCAGCTCCTTCTTCTTGATGTCCAGCGTCATGATCGGCGCCAGGTTGATCGTCTGCGGGGGAATCCGCCGGCAGACCCCGTTCATCCTGCACTCCTGTACCTCGCTGATGGCGCAGACATAATTGTTGGGCGCGGCGGCGACCGCGCCCGGTGACGTGAATTGCATGGCCGCGATCACACCAGCGGCAAACAGTCCTGAAATTCGCACGGTCATCTCCCTACCTAGATACCTGATAGCCTTTGCCTTCGAGGCACGTTTGCGCCGCCCGCAAATAGGCGTCGTATCTGATTTGAAGCTTCCGGCGTTTCTCGACACCGAGTATGCCGCCAATCAGTCCGCCGGCCGCAGCACCCGCGCCAAGTCCGACAAGCGCGCCGCGCGCGCCGCCGGCAATGGCACCGACGATCGATCCCGTAGCGCCACCGGCAAAAATACCCGTTCCGGCTCCTCGCTGACCCTGATCCCACATCGGATAATTGTCCGGGTTATACCCGGTCTGCGCCACGGCCCAGTCATGACATGCGAGCCGGTCCAGATTTTCCTTTTCGACACTCTGTCCCTTGAGCGGGTACGCGAACAGCGCCCGCGCGTTCGCGTCCGAAAGCGGAACGGCGCAGGCAAGTGCGATTGCCGCCGCCGCGACGGCCATACGGCGAAGATGAATCATACGAATCTCCCCTGAACGGATAATCTCACTGAAGTAGCGCGCAGTATTGCCGGGCTTTGCGGGCAACTTCAAATTAAATTTGGCTTTTGCTGCGCGTGGTTACCGGTCTATGTGCACGGCCAGAATGGCCGGAACAGTTCCGGTCCGGGGGGTACCGGAGAGATCGCATGATAACGTGCCAACTAGATCATTTGGTGGTCGCCGCCGCAACGCTCGATCAGGGTGTCGCATATCTGGAAGAGAAGCTCGGCGTCATGGTTCCGCAAGGCGGAAACCATCCCCTGATGGGTACGCACAACCGTCTTATGCAGCTTGGAGACGGCGCGTTTCTCGAGGTCATCGCCATCGACCCGGATGCCGCACCTCCCGGGCGGGCACGATGGTACGCACTGGACGATCCAGCGATGCAGGCACGGATCGCGACACGGCCCGCCCTCATCACCTGGGTCGTGCGGACGAACGACATCGAGGGCGCGGTGCGGATGTCGTCCGTGTTGCCGGGACCGGTCATCGAAGGACGGCGCGGCGATCTCGTCTGGCAGATCACGGTGCCGGACGACGGCTCGATGCCCGAAGACGGGCTTTTCCCGACGCTCATTCAATGGCCCGGCGCGTTGAAAGAAGACGGTCCGGCGCCGAACATGGCGAACCTCGGATGTACTCTGGAGACACTGACCCTGTTTCAGAGCGGCCCGGCGCGCCTGCGCGCCGCGCTGAACTCGGTCGGCGCGGAAAGACTGGCTGAAGTCGAAGACGGACCGTCGCGCCTCGAAGCGCGAATTGCCTGTCCGAAGGGCCTCGTCACCCTCGACTAGAGCCCAAGACAAATGGAACCAGCGGCTCAAGCGAGCGATGCTCCACCTTGAGCGCATCGAGCCCTTCGTCCGGCCGCGGCAGACCGGCATGGTTGTGCCAGAAGACGGGCATTCCGAGGCGCCCTGCCCCGTTCACATCGAACACCGAACCGGCGACGAACAGGGCCCGCTCCGGAGCGACGTCGAGCTCATCCAGTGCGCGCCGGTACGGGCGCGGGTCCGGCTTGTAGGCGCCGGCCTGTTCGGCAATCACCACCACATCGAAAGGAACGCCTGCTTTTCGAGCCGCCCGCGTACCGAGTTCAACCGAGCAGTTCGTGACGATGGCAAGCGGTACCTCGCCCTTCAGCCTGGCAAGAACACCCGGCACCTCGGGCCACGGCTGCAACTCATCCCAGCGTGCGACGAGCTGCCGCCCCGTTTCCGCGCCGAGCCCCTGCTCCTCCGCCGCCTGTATCACCAGCTCCTCATAGGGCTGATAGTCGCCGGTCGCGTATGTCAGTTTCAGGTAATGGTGGCGCCAGCGCTGCCCAGTCTCCGCGTCGCCGGCAACGGCGTTCCACAGGCTCCAGGAGTCCATGAGACCCGTCAAAAGATCGAATATCACCGCATCATAGGGTTTGGGCATGGGCTTGGCTTTCCGCTGCGTGTGGTGCACTCATAGCCGGGCGCGAGGATGCCGGTCATAGCCGAGAATGAACGACAACGCCAAATCCAGTGAAGCCGATGCGCGGTTGCGCGAGGAAGCGGACAGACTGTTCCGCCGCCCGTGCGCCTTTGTGAAGGGCGTGGTCCGCGTTGCCGATCTTCCGGGCGATACCTTGCCCGAGGTCGCGTTTGCCGGGCGCTCGAATGTGGGTAAATCCAGCCTGCTCAACGCGCTGGTCGGGCAAAAGGCGCTGGCGCGCACCTCGAACACGCCGGGACGCACCCGCGAGGTGAACTATTTCCTGCTCCATGACCGCATCTATCTCGTCGACCTGCCGGGCTACGGTTACGCCCGTGCATCGAAAAAGGACGTGGCGGGATGGAACCGGCTTATCCAGGATTACCTCAAGGGCCGGGCCAGCCTGCGCCGCGTGTTCCTGCTGATCGATGCCCGCCACGGGCTCAAAACGTCCGACCAGCCAACGCTGGCGTTGATGGACACGGCCGCCGTCTCCTATCAGGTGGTCCTGACCAAGGCCGACAAGGTGAAGGCATCGGACCTTGAAAAAACCATCGCGCGTGTGTCAAACGATCTCGCAAAACACCCGGCGGCCTATCCGGACCTCATCGTCACCTCGTCGCGAAAGGGCACCGGGCTGACCGATCTGCGCCTGGCGATCCTAACGCTGTTGAACAACGAGTGATTGTCCACGCCGGCCAAGGCGCTATAAGAGGCGGCGAGGAACAAAAGACCCATGCCGAAAGACAACGGACATAGCACCGAGGCGTCAGCCGAAGCGGCCATCCTGTCGAAGGCGCTGCCCTATATGCAGCGCTACGACCACGCGACGGTGGTCGTAAAGTATGGCGGCCACGCCATGGGCGATCCCGAACTCGCCGAGATCTTCGCGCGCGACATTGTCTTGCTGAAACAGTCGGGCGTGAATCCGGTCGTGATCCATGGCGGCGGGCCGCAGATCGGCGCATTACTGGACAAGGTCGGTATCAAATCCGAGTTCCAGGGCGGCCTGCGCGTCACCGACAAGGACACGATGCAAATCGTCGAGATGGTTCTGGCCGGCTCGATCAACAAGCAGATCGTCGCCAGCATCAATGCCCAGGGCGGCAAGGCGGTCGGCATTTCCGGCAAGGACGCCAATCTGATGGGCGTTCGCAAGCTCAGAAAGCAGGTCTCTAATCCGGATTCGAACATCATGAAGGTGGTCGATCTCGGCTTCGTCGGGGAACCGACCCATGTCGACCCGGACATCGTCGAGGTCATGATCGGCTCGGACCTGATCCCGGTGATCGCTCCGCTCGGCGTCGGCAGCGACGGCGAGACCTATAATGTAAACGCCGACACCTTCGCCGGGGCCGTCGCCTCGGAACTGAGGGCCAAGCGGCTCCTGCTGCTCACCGACGTGGAAGGCGTGCTCGACAAGCAGGGGAAACTGGTCGCGCAACTCACGATCCAGGAGGCCCAGGCGCTGATCAAGGACGGCACGATTTCCGGCGGAATGATCCCGAAGATCGAGAGCTGCATGTCGGTGGTTCAGAGCGGTGTCGAGGCCGTCGTGATCATCAACGGGCGCACCCCGCACGCCGTGCTGCTCGAACTCTTCACCGAACATGGCGCCGGAACCATGGTCCGCGCCGCACGCAACGGCTAAGGCAGGCATCGTTCTTGAAACGGTTCATCGAAAGACACGCGTGGATCTTTGATCTCGACAACACGCTGTATCCGGCCGAGTGCAACCTGTTCGCGCAGGTGGACCAGCGCATGGGCGAGTTCGTCTCCAGCCTGCTCGATTTGCCGTTCGACCAGGCCCGCAAGGTCCAGAAGGACTACTACTACCGGTACGGAACGACGCTTGCGGGTCTGATGGCGGAGCACAATCTGCCGCCGGAGAGGTTTCTCGACTATGTGCACGACATCGACGTGTCGATGGTGCCGCCGGCGCCTGAGCTCGGCACGTTGATCGATCAGCTTCCCGGCGAGAAGTACATCTTCACCAATGGCTCACGCCAGCACGCGGAAAATGTCGCCGGACAGCTCGGCATCCTCGACCGGTTTGACAACGTGTTCGACATCGGCGCGGCCGGGTACGTGCCGAAGCCGGAGGCGGAGGCCTACGACAAGTTCCTCAAAGCCCACAAGGTCACGCCCCGGGAGGCGGTGATGTTCGAGGACATGCCGCACAACCTCCAAGCGCCGCATGATCTGGGGATGGTGACGGTACTGGTGCACTCAAGTCACTATGATCATCCGATCCAGCATCAGATCAGGGAGTGGACATCTCCGCCCGACCATGTGCATCACATGACCGAAGACCTGAAGGGCTTTCTCGACGATGTACACGATGTGCTGGATACGCCGCGGGACCGAACAGGCGCGAAGGCTGGCTGAGCATTAGCCTTCTGAAATAACTGGGTTTTCTTTGCCAAATCGTGTGAAGTCAGGTTTTCGGATTCTCCCCATGACGCTCTCGACCACCTTGCATTGACAAGCCCGGTTCAGCGCTGCAGAAAGTCCAGTGAAATGACCGCGAATCAACGTCTCTTGAATATTGCGCCCGTGCGCGGGTTACTGATCGCGGTTGTTGCGTCGTCCGTCCTTTTTGCTCTGGCAACACTCTCTTACGCCCAGACGGCCGACAACGAACAACCCAAGCAGCAGATTAGCGTAGAGCAACAGCTTCGGGACGATATCGCCCGGTGGACCCGCATACTCAACCGGGTTCACGAGCAGCTCGAATCAGGTGATCTGACCGCGGCAATTCTGGACAAGCTGCGCGCCACCGTTTCCGACCTTCAGGACCGGTTGGAAGATGCCCGCATTCCTGCTGCCTCCTCTGTCGACAGGTCCAGGAATCTCGTGAATGCGCTGGGTCCGCCGCCGAAGGAAGGCGAACCGCCCGAATCGGATGAAGTCGTTTCACAGCGCAAGACGCTTAATCAAGAGCTTTCCGATCGTCAGGGCCGTCTCAAACAACTGGACGTCCTGATCCAGCAGAGCCGCGAGTATCTGGCGCGAATCAGCAAGGCAGACGCGGCGGCGCTGGGTGAACAGCTCCTTGCAAAGACGCCGTCCCTCTTCTCATGGCAAACCTGGCGTGACGTCGTTACCGATCTCGGCGCGATCGGGGAGCGGGCCCAGCGTGGATTCGACGGGTGGCGCAATCTTGAGGAGGTGAAAGAGGCCGCGCAGAGCGGTTTCGTATTCGTTGCGCTCATTGTGGTCCTGGGCACCGCGGTCCTTGCACTTCTGTTACGCCGATGGCTGGTGCAGAGCTTTGGACGCATCGCGGAGATCGAAGATCCGAACTACCGTCGGCGGGTCCTGGCAACCTTGGCGGAAACCGCCGCGCGTACGGCAATTCCAATTCTTGTTGCCTGCGCCATCTACATAGCGCTCTATGCCTCCGGGGTCATGACCGGCTTCATAAACGATGTCGCCGTCGGCGCCCTGGCGGCGGTTGTTGCATCGAGCATCATCTATGGCCTGCCGCGCGCGATGCTCTCGCCATCATTGCCGCAATGGCGGCTCGCAGCACTCGGAGACGGCGCGGCGAAGCTCTGGTATCGCTATGCCACAACGCTCGCCGCCCTTGTCTGCGTCGATCTCTTCGTCTCGATCCCGGCACTTGAGCTGCGCCCGGACGAAGCCTCGCTCGCGGTATACGGCCTGTTCATAAACACGTCCTACGCGATCATCTTCTTTGCCATGGCGACGGACAGGCGCCTGTGGCTCACACCGCAGCAAGAGGCACACGCGATCCAGTCTGCGGTTTCGCCGCCGTCGTTGCCCGTTACCGACATGGCTTCCCGAAACCGATGGTGGCTGGTCGGGCGCGTCATACTCGCCGGTGTTGCGCTTGCCATTCCTGTTACCTTGCTGGCCGGCTACGCCGTACTTTCGGATTTCATCGCTCTCAGGCTTTTGGCAACAGCGGGTCTGTTCCTGGTCGCTCTGGTGCTGCATGGCCTGGTTCGCGACCTTGTCGGCGTTCTTGCGGTCGACTCCAAAGGTCCGGTCGAAGGACCGGACCAGACCAATCCGATCTATGTCTGGTCGGTCCTTTTCCTCGATATCGGCCTGGTCCTGGTGGTCGCCGGCCTGGTCGTACCTTTGTGGGGCGGCCATTGGGACGACATTCTCGACCGGCTCGGCTGGAGCCTGAGCGGGTTCAAGATCGGCGGTCGTGAGTTCTCGATAACCGACGTGCTCGCCGGTGTTGCGACATTCATCGTCCTCATCATCATCCTGCGCTCCGTCCAGCATTTCATCAATCGGCGCGTCCTCCAGAACATGCGCATTGACGCCGGTGTTCGCAATTCGCTTTCGACCGGCATCGGGTATGCAGGCCTCGTCATCGCGCTTCTTGTTGCGATCAACACGACGGGAATTGACCTGTCCGGCCTGGCGATCATCGCCGGTGCGTTGTCGGTCGGCGTCGGCTTCGGACTGCAGAGCATCGTCAACAATTTCGTGTCGGGGCTGATTCTGCTCGCCGAGCGGCCGATCAAGGTCGGCGACTGGGTGGAGGTTGGGCAACACCAGGGGATCGTGCAACGCATCAGCGTGCGCAGCACCGAGATCAAGACGTTCGAGCGTGCGACGGTGATCATGCCCAATTCCGACCTCATCGCAAATCCGGTGGTCAACCGGATGCACAGGGACCGGCAGGGACGGCTCGAAGTTCCCGTCGGTGTCGCTTACGGGTCGGACGTACAAAAGGTGCGGGAGATCTTGCTGGAATGCGCCGCCCGTCATGACGACATCCTCCAGAATCCCGCCCCGTTCGTCCTCTTCATGGATTTCGGCGACAGCGCGCTGCTATTCGAGTTGCGCGCCTACCTGTCCGATGTGAACCGCAGGTTGCGGATTTCCAGCGAACTGCGTTTCGAGATCGACGAGGAGTTCCGCAAGGCGGGCATCGAAATCCCCTTCCCGCAGCGCGACCTTCACATCAAGAGCGGCACAGTGCCCGAAAGCACGCCTGCCAAGCGTGCGCCGGCGCGCCGCAAGGCGGCGCCGAAGCGCACCGCACCATCAGGGTCGAAATCCGACACGTAGAGACGGCCGGCGGCAGAGGCCGCGTTGCAACCGCGCACATTGACAAGCCTCGCTTCCCGCCGCAGAAAGTGCCGCGCAAGCAACCGACCCGAAGCTCAGGCGAGTCAGTCAGGAAAATCCATGTCCCACGATGATCTGAAGAAGACAATCGAAGCCGCGTTCGAAGACCGCGACAAAATCGGCCCCGACACGAAAGGCGATGTGCGCGACGCGGTGGAGACCGCGCTCGACCTGCTCGACTCCGGCAAGGCACGTGTCGCTGAAAGGAACGGCGGGGAATGGCAGGTGAATCAGTGGCTCAAGATGGCCGTCCTGCTGTCGTTTCGTCTCAAGGACATGGATGTGATCAAGGGCGGTCCCGGCAAATCGGTCTGGTGGGACAAGGTGCCGTCAAAGTTCGAGGGCTGGGAAAACAAGGACTTCCGCGAGGCAGGATTTCGCGCCGTGCCCAACTGCACGGTCCGTCATTCCGCCTACATCGCGCCGGGCGTGGTTCTGATGCCGAGTTTCGTTAATCTTGGCGCCTATGTCGACGAAGGGACAATGGTGGACACCTGGGCAACCGTCGGTTCATGCGCGCAGATCGGCAAGAACGTGCATCTCTCCGGCGGCGTCGGGATCGGCGGCGTTCTGGAGCCGCTGCAGGCGGGACCGGTGATCATCGAGGACGACTGCTTCATCGGCGCCCGCTCGGAAGTCGTCGAAGGCGTGGTCGTCGGCGAAGGATCGGTCATCTCGATGGGCGTCTATATCGGCCAATCCACGAAGATCATCGACCGCGCGACGGGCGAGATCCACATGGGCCGCGTGCCGCCCTACTCGGTCGTCGTTTCAGGTTCCCTGCCCGGCAAGAACCTTCCGGGCGAGACCTGGGGACCGAGCCTCTACTGCGCGGTGATCGTGAAGACGGTCGATGCCCAGACCCGCGCCAAGACATCATTGAACGATTTGCTGCGGGACTAGAGCCTTTCCGATCAGATCGGCCATGCTATGACCTCCGGCGCGCTCGATATTGCGCAGACGCTTATCCGTTGCCCTTCCGTAACGCCGGAGGAAGCCGGCGCGCTGGATGCCCTGCAAGAGCTGCTGGAAGGCAAGGGTTTCACGTGCAACCGTCTGGTGTTCTCCGACGAGGGTACACCCGACGTCGACAACCTGTTCGCGCGCGTCGGTACGGACGCACCGCATCTGTGTTTCGCCGGCCACACCGATGTCGTGCCGCCGGGCAACGTGTCGGACTGGACCCACCCGCCGTTCGACGCTGCGGTCGATGACGGTTGGTTGCATGGGCGCGGTGCCGCCGACATGAAAGGCGACATAGCTTGCTTCGCCGCGGCCGCGTTCGGTTTCCTGGAAAAGCGGGGCGAAACGGGCGCCGGTTCGATCAGTTTTCTGATTACCGGCGACGAAGAAGGCCCCGCCATCAACGGCACGCGCAAGGTCCTTGAATGGATGGCGCAAAACGGCCACACGCCCGATCACTGCCTCGTCGGCGAACCAAGCTGTTCCGAACAGCTCGGCGATACGCTGCGCATCGGCCGGCGCGGCAGCCTGAACGGCGAGATCACGGTCAGCGGCGTTCAAGGCCATACCGCCTATCCGCATCTGGCGAACAATCCCCTGCCCGGGTTACTCGGCATTCTCGACGCTTATCTGGCCGAACCGCTGGACGACGGGACCGCACACTTCGTCCCGTCGAATCTGCAGATCACCGCCGTCGAAACCGGAAACGAGGCGCGGAACATCATACCCGCTGAGGCCAGGGCCCGGTTCAACGTGCGGTTCAACCCGACTCACACCGCCGAAAGCCTTATGGAGACATTGCGGCGCAAGGCCGAGAAGGCGATTGAAGCGAGCGGACTTGCTCTCCAGATCGACTTCCTGCCTCCGAGCCACAGCTTCGTCACCGAGCCCGGTCCGCTGGTGGAAATCATGGTCGATGCGATCCGCGATCAGACGGGCGTAGATCCGGAGCTTTCGACAGGGGGCGGTACATCCGATGCCCGTTTCGTCAAGGATTACTGCCCCGTGATCGAGTTCGGCCTCGTCAACAAGACGATCCATGCAGTCGACGAGCGGGTCGAGATTTCAGACCTCGACCGGTTGACTGCGATTTATGGAACCTTTATCGAGCGGTATTTCAAAGCGTTTGCTGCGGCATGACTGCTGCCGCAAATCGGTAACATTTCGCCGCTAACAGACGCACCGGACGGCGCACCGGTTTTTTTGAGTTCGCCACAGATGATATTCTGGGATTTGACCGTGACGCCGATGCGCACGCGAATCCGATCAACAAGGAGACGATCAATGCGGATCATTCCTGCAGCACTTTTGGCTGCGGCGTTCAGCTTGCCACTGATCGCCACCGCCGAGGCAGCCTCCATACTTGGATCCTGGAGCGGGCGCGGCACGGTGCGCATCAAGGAGTCGGGACAGGTTGAACCCGTGAGCTGCAGCGTGCGGTACGAAGCAGGGACCGGCCGGACATTCGTGCTCAACGCCAGATGCGCGACGACGGCCGGCACGTTCCAGCAGTCGGGCCGCGTCGTCCAACGCTCAAGCAACAGCTATGCGGGCCGCCTGTATTCCGACCAGTACGCGGTGTCGGGAAATGTGAGTATTTCCGTGAGCGGCAAGAGCCAGACGATCCGGGTCAACAGCCCGAAAGGATCGGGCAGCCTGAGGCTCCGCAAACGCTAGGCTGAGTAATCCACTGAGACCAGAAAGAGACCGTGCGGCGGCGCGACGGGCGCGCAGGCCGCGCGGTCTTTCGCCTTGAGTGCGTTTTCGACGTCTCTGGGCCGCCATTTTCCCTCGCCGGCCAATTTTAGCGCACCGACCATGGAGCGCACCTGATTGTGCAGGAACGAGCGCGCTTGCGCCGTGACGTGGACCTCCGCGCCCACCCGTGTCACGTCAAGCCGGTCGAGTGTCTTGACGGGCGATTTCGCCTGACACTGCGCCGCACGAAACGTCGTAAAATCATGCTTGCCGACGAGCTTTTGCGCGGCCGCGTGCATCGCCTCTGCATCGAGCGTCCGCGGCACATGCCAGGCGCGGTGCCGCTCCAGAGCAAGCGGCGCGCGCCGGTCGCAGATGCGAAACAGGTAAGTGCGGGCGTTCGCCGAAAACCGCGCGTCGAAGTCTGCGCCGACTTCGCAGCAGTCCAGCACTGAAACGGGATCGGGACGCAGGTGCGCGTTCAGCGCATCGCGGACCGTGTCCGTCGGCCAGTCCTTCTCAAGATCGAAATGGGCGACCTGTCCGAGCGCGTGCACACCGGCGTCGGTGCGTCCGGCACCACCGGGGACGACCCTCTCGCCGCAGAACGCCTCCAGCGCGTCGGCCAGGCGCGCCTGAACCGACGGGCCATTGTCCTGGATTTGCCAGCCCACATATGGCGTGCCGTCATACTCCACTGTGATCCGGTATCGAGGCATTGGCGATTGGTGCCCTCAACCGCGCACAATGGCAAGGGCCACCAAAGCGCCTAGTATCTGCTCGCCCAGGGTGCGCGTTTGCGGCGGTTGGCCTTGTAGTAGGGAATGCCGCGCGGACGCATGGGCGCCGCGTAACCGGAGAACTTCCAGTTGGGCATCTTGCTCGCCCACGGCGAACCGCCCTCGACCGTCAATCCCGGCTTGATCCGGCTCGCATAGCGGGAGCCCCGCTCAACCGTCTTGCCGCCCTGGATGCGGCTGGCGTAGGGCGAGCCCTGCACCACGGTTTTGCCGCCCTCGATGCGGCTGGCAAACGGCGACCCCTGTCGGACCGTCTTGCCGCCTTCGATGCGGCTTTTGAGGTCCGGACCGCGCGCCCAGCCGCGCGGCGCCTTGTAGTAAGGCGGGAAGTAGGTTTGCTGCGGAAGGGAGAAACCGACGAAGCCCTTTTTGTGGATGACACGCCGGATGCCGCGCGTCTTCGCAACCTTCCCGAACTTGATCACGCGGCTCGGGAACAGGTCCGGCTGCACCCGTTGCGAGGGCGGCAGGCGCGAACCCGGAAGGTCGGTCTGGACTTGTTGTTTGGTGATTACGCGCTTCGGCGCATCCGGCTTTCGCACACGCTTGCCGGGGTGCATATTTCTGATTTTTCTCGATTTTTTCGCAGGACGAACCCGCAGAATCAGCGCACCACCGAAGCTCCTGGTCACTTTCAGATCAAGCGGATTGATCCGGAACGGGCTTGGCTCGACGTGAATGATCTTCTGTGCGGCCGCCGGAACGGGTCCCAAAAGGACGGCGGTCATGCCGAGGGCGGCATACGCGATACTCTTTGCTCTCAAGGCACACTCCGATCCCCGCGGTGCGCCTCCTCGTAGCCGGCATACTAACCGGTTCGTGTGCCTTGTGGCGAAAACGTTTTGTGAAGGTTACCAAGCGCGGCTCCGGCATCCGGTGCGCTGCGCCTAAGGTCTGTGGAGCGTCGTGCCGCGTTCGACGGGCACACCGCGCAGGAATTCCGCAGCCGTCATTGGCTTCTTGCCCGCCCGCTGCAAATGGGTCAGTTGAACGGCGCCGTTTGCGCAGGCGACGGTGAGCGCATCGTCGAGGACCGTGCCGGGCAAACCGTCACCTCCGGCCACGCTGCAGCGAAGCGCCTTTATGCGTTCCGTCTTACCGTTGACGTTCAGCTCGAACCACGCGCCGGGAAACGGGGAAAGTCCGCGAACGGTGTTGTGCACCTCAGCCGCCGGGCGATGCCAGTCAAGGCGCGCCTCCGCCTTCTCGATCTTGGCCGCATAGGTCACGCCGTCCTTGTCCTGCGCCTTGCAGTCGAGGCTATCGCGTTCGAGCGCCGCGAGCGCACGCACCATCAGGTCCGCGCCGAGTTGCGCGAGGCGATCGTGCAACTCGCCGGCTGTTTCGTCCGCGCCAATGCTCACCTGGTCGGACAGGCAGACCGGCCCCGTGTCGAGTCCTTCCTCCATGCGCATGACCATGACACCGGTCTCGGCATCTCCGGCCATGATGGCACGCTGGATTGGCGCCGCACCGCGCCAGCGCGGCAGCAGGGAGGCGTGCAGGTTGAGGCAGCCGTGTGTCGGTGCCTGCAGGATGTCCTTCGGCAGAATAAGCCCGTAGGCCACCACGACCGCGACGTCAGCGCTGGTCCCGGCAAACCCGCGCTGCTCACCTGCATCCTTGAGCGTTGGCGGCGTCGCGACCGGAATGCCGGCCTGTTCGGCGAAAGCGTGCACAGGCGAAAGACGCGCCTTCTGCCCCCTGCCCGCGGCACGCGGCGGTTGCGTATAGACGCACGCGACATCGTGGCCCGCGCCGATCAGCTCGGAAAGGCACGGCACGGAAAAATCTGGCGTTCCCATGAAAATGAGGCGCAAGGGCATCGGCTGGTGTTTCCTCCCGGCTCGTCGAAGAGAAGGTTCACCTTTTACGCGCGCGGGAAGTCAGATGCCAGAACTGCGAAGAGCCGTGCCTGGTTGAGGCACGGCTCTCCCACAGGAACACCCGCTCGCCTCGGCCGTCCGGATCGGCTTCAACGGCAAAATATCGCGTTCGGTTAGGCGCGCTTCGGGCCACCACAGCCCACGGGTTGCTATCCTGCCGAAATCAGAGCCACAGCCCTGATCCTGACTGCATTAGACAACCTCGCTCCACGCGAGTCATCGGAAAAACTGAGTTTGGTTAAGGCGTTACGCCAATTCGCCTATGCCACGACTTCGCCCTTGGCCGCCTTGATGAACTTCTTGATCACACGGTCGCGTTTAAGCCGCGAGATGTAGTCGATGAAGAGCTTGCCGTCGAGGTGGTCGACCTCATGCTGGACAACGGTCGCCAGAATATCCTCGCACACACGCTCCTGCTCCTGGCCCTCGGTGTCGAGATAACGGACGGTGATGCGCGCCGGCCGCTCGACCTCGGCGAAGAACTCCGGGATCGAGAGGCATCCTTCTTCATGGGCGCGCATTTCGTCGCTGTGGGCAACGATCTGCGGGTTGATCATAGCGATCGGCTCCTTGGGCGCCTCGCCCTCTTCCTCATCCGCACTGCGATAGCTGGCGTCCATCACGATCACCCGGCGCGGCACCGCGATCTGCACACCGGCCAGTCCGATACCCGGCGCGTCGTACATCGTGTCGAACATATCGCCGATCAGCGTACGCAATTCGTCATCCACACGCTCGACCGGCGCGCTCGGTTTGCGCAGCAGCGGGTCTGGAAGGGTGATGATGGGGCGTTTTGTCATGTCAGCCTTGAAATAGGAGGTCGCTTCATCGAGGTCAACTCGCCAAATCGCGACAAATGTTCCTGTTTTGATCCAAATTGCCCGCGAATCGCGCTATATCTCTCCATATGAACGATAATCTCATTCGCATCGGCGATCTCGCCCTCGACCCGATGCTACTTTTGCTCATCGTCGCGGGCCTGTCCGCCATTCTGCTCCTGACCCTGCTGATGGTCGTCATCGTCGGGGTGACCCGGCGCGGCACCGAAGCGGCAGAGAAGGCGGCACACGCCTCGCATCTTGAATCGGAGCTTGCGGAACTCAAGGGCCGCCTGCAGACGGTTGCGGAAATCTCCGTTTCCCGGCAGTCGGAGCTCACGCGCTCCATCAACCAGCGGCTCGACAGCGTCACCCACAAGCTTGGGCAGAACCTGAACGAGAGCTCCCGCAAGACGACGGAAAGCCTGTCCAAGCTGAACGAGCGTCTCGCGGTGATCGATACGGCGCAGAAGAACATCACCGAATTGTCCTCCAACGTCGTCGGCCTGCAGGAAATCCTCGCCAACAAGCAACAGCGCGGGGCGTTCGGTCAGGGCCGCATGGAGGCGATCATCGAGGACAGCCTGCCGAAGGCTGCCTACACGTTTCAGGCGACGCTTTCCAACAATATGCGTCCCGACTGCCTGATCCACTTGCCCAACGCGCCCGACCTCGTGATCGATGCGAAGTTCCCGCTAGAGGCCTTTGAGGCCCTGCGCGAAGCACGTTCCGAGCAGGCGAAAAAGCAGACCCGCACGCGCGTCCGGCAGGATGTCGGCACGCATATCACCGCCATCGCCGAGCGCTACCTCATTGCCGGCGAGACCCAGGACACCGCACTGATGTTCGTGCCGTCCGAGGCGATCTATGCCGATTTGCACGAGAACTTTCCGGCAGTCCTGCAGCAGGCCGCCCGCGCCCGCGTCGTCATCGTCTCACCCAACATGCTGATGCTGGCGGTTCAGACCATGCAGGCGATCATGAAAGACGTGAAGATGCGCGAGCAGGCCGGTCTCATCCAGAAGGAGGTCGCCTATCTGATGGACGACGTGCACAGGTTGCGCGAACGCGTGCTGAAGCTGCAGCAGCATTTCGGTCAGGCGGGCAAGGACATTGACCTGGTGCTTACCTCATCGGAGAAGATCACCTCGCGCGGGCGCAGGATCGAGACCCTCGATTTCGACGACGAAACCAAAGCTGCGCCATCGCGGACCCGCAAAAAGAGCGGCGTCGCAGCCAAACGTAACGGCAACGGCAAGCAGCCCGACCTGCTGGCCGGCGAGCAGGGCTAAGCAAACCTATTCGCCCTTCATCAGGGCAACCACTTCAGGAAACCCCGGCGCCGCGCCGGTGGCGGTGAAGGTACCCTTTTCAGCGATCTCGCGGGAGGCGGAGAGGAATCCGCCGATCGCCGTCCGGGCCAGCGCACCACCGAGACTGATACGTTTGCCGCCGGCTTCCGCGATTTCTGCGACCGACAGCGTCGGCGTCGCGAGCACGTTGACCGGTTTGGATACGGCGCTGCAGACGGTGCGCACCTCCTCGGCCGTCTTCAATCCCGGCGCGTAAAGCACATCCGCTCCCGCCTTCTCGAAGGCCTGAAGCCGTTTGATGGTGTCGTCCAGATCGTCAACGCCGCGGATCAGGTTTTCCGCCCGCGCGGTCAGCACGAAGGCGCGCGGCAAGGACTGGACCGTGTCGACGGCCGCGGCGACGCGCTCAACCGCGTGATCAAAGTCATAGATGCGGTGTTCTGACGGCCCCGCATAGTCCTCGATCGACCCTCCCGAGGCGCCTGCGTCACTGGCAAGCCTGATGGTTTCCGCTGCCTCCGTCGGGACGGCGGAATAACAGTTCTCAAGGTCGGCGGATATGGGAAGGTCCGTCGCGCCGGCCAGATCCCCGATATGCACCAGATGCTCCTCGCGGGTGATCTCACCATCGGCCTTGCCGAGAACGAAGGCCAAGCCCGAACTCGTCGTTGCCAGTGCCTCGAAACCGAGCCCCGCAAGCACGCGCGCCGAGCCGGCGTCCCACGGGTTCGGAATGACGAATGCGCCCGCACGCTCATGCAGCGCGCGGAAACGAAGGGTTCTGTCTTCGGTATTGTCGGCCATTGGTACCACTCCCCTGTCTGCCATCGTCTCTTTTACCCGCAATGGTTCCGGAATTGTCACCGCGCAACCGGATTTCGCAAAAAAACCGCAACTGCGACGCTAAATCATCTTCAATTTTTCAGAAAAACTGCTTAAATGGTTTGGCATGTAAAACCGAGGGAGGTCCCCCCATGAGTACCAAGAAGAAGACCGATGGTCCTGCTGGCCGTCGCGACTTGACGTTCGGGCTGCCAACACCCCAACTCGACCACATTCCCGATGCTGTACGCCCCATGTGCGAACTGGGAATGAAGGTCCAGTCGGACACGATGGAGCTATGGAGTCATCGCGCACGCGCCTGGATGGACTGGCCGGAAACGCTCGGCACCTGCAAGTCGTTTGAAGATCTGACCAGGGCGCAAGGCGAATATCTCGCCCGGATGCAGAAGGACTATGCACACTTCACCGACGGCGTGCTGAAGCACCTGATGATCGAGCAGGACACGTTCCAGGAGCAGGACGAGCAGGCTCCGCCGGTCGAGGTTGCCAAGGACGAGACGCCTCAACAGAAGGCGGCCTGAGCCGGAACGCCTCAAGAACCGGTCATAAGGTCTTGCGTGCCTTTATGGCGGCGGCGAGCGTCCCTTCGTCCAGATAGTCGAGTTCGCCGCCGACCGGCACGCCATGGGCAAGCTGGGAGACCGTGACATCGCAGCTCTCCAGCTGGTCCATGAGGTAGTGCGCGGTCGATTGTCCCTCAACGGTCGCGTTGAGCGCGAGGAGGATTTCCTTGACCTGCTCGCCGCGCGCACGCTCGATCAGCCCGGCGATATTGAGTTCGTCAGGCCCCACCCCGTCAAGCGGCGAGAGGGTCCCGCCGAGCACGTGATAGCGTCCCTTGATGACGCCGGCGCGTTCCAGGGCCCATAGATCGGCCACCTCCTCGACCACGCATATGAGCGCGGGGTCGCGTCGCGGATCGGCGCAGATCGTGCACGGATTGCTGGTGTCGACGTTCCCGCATATTTCGCAGATGAGGATCTTGTCCCGCGCGGCCGCCATCGCCGCCGCAAGGGGCGCCAGAAGCTGATCCTTCTTGTTGATGAGATGCAGCGCCGCCCTTCGAGCGGAACGTGGCCCGAGGCCGGGAAGCCGCGCCAGCAGCTGGATCAGTTGCTCGATTTCCGGACCGGCGACCTTACGAGACATGCGAAAGCGTCAAACCCGCAGCCTAGAACAGCTTCATGCCCGGCGGGATCGGCAGGTCTCCGGTGATCGACTTCATCTTTTCCTGAAGCTCGGCTTCCATTCTTGATTTGGCGTCCGCATGAGCCGCGACCACCAGGTCTTCCAGAATCTCGACCTCGTCGGGCTTGATCAATGAGGCGTCGATATCGAGCCCCTTCATCTCACCCTTGCCGTTGAGCGTGACGGTAACCAACCCGGCGCCGGACGTCCCCTTGCATTCAAGTTCGTCCAGTTCCGACTGCATTTGCTGCATACGTCCCTGCAGCTCCTGCGCCTGCTTCATCATGTTCGTGAAGTTCTTCATGTCGTGCCTTGCCTCTCTGCAACCGGCATTCAGAGTATCAGCTCTCTGTGTCGTCTGTGGGGTCCAGATCGCGGACGTCGCGGATTTCCGCATCCGGAAAATACTCGAACAATTTGTCAACGGCCGGATGCTGTTTCAACTCCTCGATTTCACGCGCCTTGCGCGCCGCTTCCTCCTTTTCCCGCGCCTGACGCTGTTCGGCAACAGTCGTGCCGCCCGTCTCGTCCGAAACCACGATCATCCACTGCTCGCCCGTCCACTCGGACAGTTTCGACCGCAGATCGTTGGGCAGCGTGCGCGGCGCACCCTCCAGAAGGTTGATCTCGATGTTACGCGGCGCAAAGCGGACAAGGCGCACCACGTTCTCCAGCGCGTGGCACAGCATGGGTTCGCGTTTCTCCGCAAAAAGCGCAATGACGTCTTCGAAGCTCTGAAGATGAAGCTGCGCTTTCGTCGCGGCCTGGGTATCGAACTCGGGATCTGGCTCACGCGCCGCAACTGACCGGGCCTGCGCCGTGCCCTGCCCGCGTGAAGCCGGCGCCGGCTGCGGAAGCGAGGCGGCTCTTGACGCGCCGCCATTGCCCCGGGGCTCGCCCTGACCGCCTTCAAGTACCCGCGCCAGGTCACTTGGGGAGGGCAGGTCAGCCATGTAGGCAAGCCGGATCAGCACCATCTCGGCGGCGGTCAGGGGCTGCGGTGCCGAACCTGCCTCTTCGAGACCCTTGAGCAACACCTGCCACGCGCGGGCGAGAATGCCCATGTCGAGGCGTTCGGCCAGCTCTTCCGCGCTGGTGCGCTCCGCCTCGCTCAGGGTCGGGTCTGCCGCATCCTTTCCAGCGGCGGCGATGCGTGTCACGACATGAACGGCTTCCGCGAGGTCGGCGATGATCTGAACCGGCTCGGCGCCTTCTTCGTACAGCTCGCGCAGACCGTTCAACGCACCCTTCGCGTCTCCGCGGAACAGGATGTCGAGCAATTCGAATACGCGGCCGCGGTCGGCAAGACCGAGCATGGCGCGCACATCCGCGCCGGTCACGCCGTCTGCGCCATGGGCGATGGCCTGATCGAGAATGGACAGGCCGTCACGCACCGAGCCTTCGGCCGCGCGGGCGATCAGGGTCAGCGCGTCATCTTCCACCGACGCGCTCTCAAGTCCGGCCACCCTGGCGAAATGATCGCGCAGCGTCTCGACATCGACGCGCCTCAGGTCAAAGCGCTGGCAACGCGACAGCACGGTGACCGGAACCTTGCGCACCTCGGTCGTCGCGAAGATGAACCGGACGTGATCCGGCGGCTCCTCGAGCGTCTTGAGCAGGCCGTTGAACGCCGCCTTCGACAGCATATGCACTTCGTCGATGATGTAGACCTTCATGCGCGCCGCGACCGGTTTGTAACGCGCGCTCTCGATGATCTCGCGAATATCGTCGATGCCGGTGTGCGAGGCCGCGTCCATCTCCAGCACGTCGACGTGCCGCGATTCCATGATCGCCTCGCAATGGGCTCCCATCGCCTTCATGTCGATGGTGGGCTCGTCGATATCTCCGGTTTCGTAATTGAGAGCGCGGGCCAGGATGCGCGCGGTTGTGGTCTTGCCCACCCCGCGCACGCCCGTCAGCATATAGGCTTGGGCGATACGTCCTGAGGCGAACGCGTTGGTAAGCGTGCGCACCATGGCATCCTGGCCGATAAGCTCGTCGAACGTATTCGGCCGGTACTTGCGCGCCAGAACGGCGTAGGCGCCGCCTTTCTGCTGCGGGGCCTGCTCCTTGGATGTCGGGCTGCTGGTGCGCTTGGCCATCACATCTAACTCTGCGGGGCCGGCTGAATGCGGGGCGTGGCCAAACCCTGAAAGATCAAGTGGGAGGCTGGACATGCAACCCGCGCCGAACTCGTTAGGGCTGCTTCCTTCCGGATCTGACCCGGTTGGCGAGAGACACGTCTGCCGCCAACCTCCCGAGGTCCTTATATCAGCTTATGGGGTCGCGGTGGCAAGTGCCGCGCGCGTCATTGGGGACGGGCCGGCAACACAGAAACGCGACAAATGGTCCTTGTGTCCTAACCTCGCGTGGTATCCTATGACGCCCGACCTCAGCCTTTCCTGATCCTTCAATGAGCCCGCCCGACCGAGAGAGTTTTCCCAGTCCCCGTATCGGCACCGCGCAAACCCTCAACCGCATGGCCGAAAAACGCGCGGATAAGGACTGGGTCAAAGGCCGTCTGAACGACGCGAAAACCCGCTTTCTGCTGCTTGTTGACCTCTCCCTTGCGGTCGATTCGGCACGCGACAAGTCCGGGACGAAGCTTCGCTGGTACACGGCGGAGCAGATCGAGGCGCTCGGCGTCGACCTGAATGACACTTTTCTGCTCGGCTGCAATGAGAATGAGGACGACGTCACAATCTTCGCCGTTTCCCTCAGTTCCGCCGAGGCGGCCAACGTTCCGGGCGGCGCCGAATCCCTTAAGCCGCTGGTCGATCTCCGCTCGCTCGCCATGCAGGGGGATTTGTCGCCGGAAGATCTCTCGCTCGCCGGTGTCGCCCGCGCCCTTGCCGCCTGGCACGCAATCGCAAAATGCTGCGGACGGTGCGGCGGGAAGACACGCAGCAAGGATGCCGGCTGGCGGCGGAGGTGCTGGGCCTGCGGTCAGGAATTCTATCCGCGCGCGGACCCGGCCGTCATCGTACTCATCACCGACGGAGAGCGCTGTCTGCTCGGCCATCACAAGCGCTACGCTCACAAATTCTATTCAACGCTGGCAGGCTTCGTGGAACCAGGCGAGGACATCGAAGCGTGCGTGCGCCGCGAAATGCGCGAGGAAACCGGCGTCGAAATCGGCGATGTCACCTATCTCGCGAGCCAGCCGTGGCCGTTTCCGCACCTTCTGATGGTCGGTTGCTGGGCCGAAGCGCTGACGACCGACCTCTCTCTCGAAGAAGAAGAGCTCTATGACGCGCGCTGGTTCACGCGCGAAGAGATACGGCAAATGCTCACCGAGACGCACCCGGAAGGTTTCACCGTGCCCGGTTCCCATTCCATCGCGTACGCCCTGATCAAGAGCTTCGTGGAGTTGGAATGAACGCACGCCGGGGCGAATTCAGGTGAAACCGCCCCGGCCTGTTTTCAATCTGCAGCCGATTGGCACGCGATGGGAGGTCAGCGTTTTAGCTGCCGCCATACCGTCCAAAGGCACCGTGGCCGCGGAAACCGTGGCCATAGGAGTATGGGCGGTACCGTCCATAGCCATAGTATGGACTACGGTAGATTCCCCTTCGGCCGAATTTGTATTTTCCGAAGCCACGATGCCGATGGTAGCCACCGCGGATTCCGCCGAAGTGCAGCCGAAAGCCGCCGCGTTTGGATTTGCCATATCTGTAATATACCGGTGTGGCCGTGCCCTTCGCGTTCAGCGTCTGGCTCAGAACCACTGCCGGGGTGACCAACTGCGCTCCAGCAGAGGCCACGGCTGGCGCGAACAGGATCGCGCCCGCAGACAGGACCGATAGTGTTAGGGCTTTTGCTTTCATGAGAGCCTCCTGGTTAGGGTGATCCCCGGTCCTTTCGATATAGTCGCCCGATCTGCCGCGCCTGGTCACACTTGATGACCACGCCGTGACAACCGGACATCTCTCGACGGGGTCTCACCTGGCTATTACCAGGCCGTGATGGTGTCCCAGGCGAATGAAACCGCCACGTGCCGCGTCGCGTCCTCAGCCACATTGCGCCGGAGTCTCGATCAAATGGTCGAGAGCAAACAAGCGTTCAACAAAACGGGATCACGGCCGGACCGCGCAAACGGGACATGCGCTGCGGGGAAAGGCCGGACAAAGCGGATTTGGACCGTGCGTGCTCAGGCCTGAGGGTTACGCGTGGCGCTGAGCTTCTCCAGCTCTTCCCTGTACGGATTCGACGGGTAGGTGCCGAGCACCTTCACCTCGGAGGAAAAGAACGAGAGCTCCTCAAGGGCAAGCCGCACGTTCCTGTCGCTCGGATGGCCCTCGATGTCGGCGTGGAACATGGTGGCGTTGAACGAACCTTCGAGCTGGTAGGATTCGAGTTTCGTCATGTTCACGCCATTGGTGGCGAACCCGCCGAGCGCCTTGTACAGCGCCGCCGGAACGTTGCGCACGCGGAATATGAACGTGGTGATGACGGGGCCGGATTCATGGTCGGCATCCTCGGGCTCGGCGGACAGGACGACGAACCGCGTGGTGTTGTGGGACGCGTCCTCAATATCGCTTTTCAGAACCTCCAGCCCGTAGATCTCCGAGGCGAGCTTGGAAGCGATGGCCGCCTGCGTCGCGTCGCCCTCCTCCTTCACAATCCGTGCCGATCCCGCGGTGTCGGCTTCGCGCACCGCCTTCAGACCCAACTCCTGAATGATCTTGCGGCACTGCCCCAGGGCATGCGTGTGGCTCAGCGCGCGCTTCAGCTGGTCCAGATTCGTTCCCGGCAAGCCGAGCAGTTGATGGCGGATGCGCTCGAACTGCTCGTTGACGATGTACAGGTCGGCTTCGGGCAGTAAGTGATGGATATCCGCGACCCGGCCGGCGACCGAATTCTCAATCGGGATCATCGCGTAGCGGGCCCGGCCCGATTTCACCGCCGCAAGCGCGTCCTCGAACGTCGGGCATGCGATCGGTTCCATATCCGGATAGGCATGCAGGCAGGCGGCGTGCGAGTGCGCGCCGGGCTCGCCCTGGAAAGCAATCATATTGTTGACTGGTTCAGTCATCGTTCAATGACGTCCTGAATTGCACAGACTTCTGGAATACGGGAGCAAAATCGCGAAGAAACCCTAACGGCCCTGCGAAGACAGGATCGCCCTCGCCCGTTCAAGGTCGGCGGGAGTATCGACGCCCACCGGCACCGTGTCAACGAGCGCAACATCGATGTGCATGCCCGCCTCCAGAGCGCGCAGCTGTTCCAGCTTTTCGCGGTGTTCGAGTTCGGAGTGCGGCAGCGATACGAATCGTGCGAGCACCGGGCGCCGGAACGCGTAAATGCCGATGTGATGATAGAGCGGCCCTTCGCCGTACGGCGCCGTCGCGCGCGTGAAATACAATGCCCGCAACGGACCGGCGCCCGAGCCGCGCGTTCCGACGACCTTGACCACGTGCGGGTCCTCCCGCTCCGCTTCATCGACGATCTCCGCCGCGAGGGTCGCGATATCGCACGCATCGTCGCCAAGCGGTTTGATGCAGGCCGTAATCAGATGCGGGTCGAGGGTGGGCAAGTCACCCTGCAGGTTGACGACCACGTCGCACGTGCGCTCCGGGTCGACCGTCTCGGCGGCTTCGAACACGCGGTCCGTCCCGCTTTCATGGTCCGTCCGGGTCATCACCGCCTCGCCGCCGGCTTGGCTGACGGCATCTGCTATCTCCCTGGCGTCGGTCGCCACGACAACCCGCCCCGCGTCCGCCTCCGCGGCCCGGCGCCAGACATGCGCGATCATCGGCTCGCCACCGATATCCTTGAGCGGCTTGCCCGGAAGCCTGCTGGCGTGAAGCCGGGCGGGAATCACGATCAGTGTTTGCGACATGAGCCGTTCCCGTTTGCGCGTGCGGCATTTCGTGGTACCGCAATATCCGCGTCAGCTGCCAGTTGCAACAGCGCGCCAAAACTCTATATTCGGCGCGGTCTTCACGACATGATGCCGACGCACATTATTGGGAGCGGCCCCTTATGGATGCTTTTGAACTCAACAAGATTGCCGGGGCGGTGCTGTTTGCGCTGTTGATTCTCTTCGGCGCAAAGACAGCAACAGACCTGTTCTTCCGGGCGCATGCGCCGGAGAAGCCGGGCTACGTCGTGGCAGTCACGGAAGGCGGCGGCGAACAGGCGGCGGCGCAGGCCGAACCGGAGGAAAAAGTGGACCTGGCCGTTCTGTTGGCAAGCGCCGATGCCGGCAAGGGCGAGCGGGTCGCCAAGAAGTGCGTCGCCTGCCATACGTTTGACCAAGGCGGTGCGAACAAGATCGGACCGAATCTCTACGGCATGGTCGGCAGCGAGCTTGGCGCCGTGGACGGTTTCGCCTACTCAAACGCATTGAAAGAAAAGGGCGGCACCTGGGACTATGAGGCGCTGGATGCGTTCATTGCTAACCCGAAGGGTTTCATCAGCGGCACGAAAATGGCCTTCGCCGGCATCAAGAGGCCGGACCAGCGCGCCGATCTGATCCTGTATTTGCGCGAGTACAGCGACGAGAGGCCGCCGCTCCCAGAAGCCAAGCCGAAGGAAGAGGCGCAACCTGAAGAGCAGAGCGGGGAAGCCAAACCGGAAGACAAGGAGGCCGCGGCCCAGGAGCAAAAGCCGTAACGGGCACGCCGGCGGAAGTCGCCTCTGCCGAACCCTGTGGCCCGCAGACCCTGGCCATGCCGGCGGCCGATCCCGGGACCGACGTGATTTCGCTCGGACCGTCTTCTGTGAACGCTGATATGCAACGCGGCCACGCGCCGAATTGTTCCTGGTTCTCCGTGCACAGTCGGACAGCCCCGCACCCCCGCCGACCCCTTGAAACCGCAGCCGTTCTAACGATTATTTAATTTGGCGGTGGAGCGCGCGGACGTCATGTTAAGTTCGAACCCGGTAACGGGTGTCCGGGCTGCCGCGTCTTGTGGCCAAACAGTTGGGGCTTATGAAATATGGCTTTGCGTGTTCCCCGTGTTCTGCATGCCGCACTCGCGGTTCTTGCTGTCCTCATCCTTGCTCCCGCGCTTCATGCGGAGCCTGAGCGGCACCATGCGCTTTCGCTGATCGGCGAGCCCAGATACCCCCCCGGTTTCAAGCATTTCGACTACGTCAATCCGGACGCGCCGAAGGGCGGCAAGGTCCGGCTCTCGGCAACGGGCACCTTCAACAGTCTTAACCCGTTCATTCTGAGGGGCGATCCAGCGGCCGGCGTCGGCTTCATCTACGAAAACCTGTTCGAACAGAGCCTCGACGAGCCGGGTACGGCTTACGCTCTGCTGGCCGAGTCGATCAGCTACCCGGACGATTACAGTTCCGCCACCTTCAAACTGCGCGAGGGTGCGCGCTGGCATGACGGCAAGCCGGTCACGCCCGAAGATGTGATTTTCTCGATGGATGCGCTGAAGAAGGGGCATCCCTTCTACGCCCAGTACTACAAAAACGTCGCGAAGGTGGAAAAGACCGGAGATCGGGAGGTCACGTTCCGCTTCGACGTGAAGGACAACCGGGAACTGCCGTTCATCGTCGGTGAGCTCACGATCCTGCCGAAACACTACTGGACCGGCAAAGACGCTGACGGCAATCCGCGAGACATCACCAAGACGACCCTCGAGCCCCCGCTTGGCTCAGGCCCCTATCGCGTCAAGGACGTGAATACCGGCCGGTCGATCACCTACGAGCGCGTCGACGACTATTGGGGCGCCGACCTGCCGGTCAAGGCGGGCAAAGACAATTTCGACGAGATTCGGTACGAGTATTTCCGTGATACGACCGTCGCCTTCGAAGCGTTCAAGGCTGACAAGCTGGACTTCTATCGCGACAACAGCGCGAAGAACTGGGCCACTGCCTACGATTTCAGGGCCGCGAAAAATGGCTGGGTCAAGCGCGAACGCATCAAGCTCAAGCGCGGCCAGCCGATGCAGGCGTTCGTATTCAATTTGCGCCGCGATCAGTTCAAGGACCCGCGCGTGCGCCGGGCCTTCAATTATGCGTTCGACTTCGAGTGGGCCAAGAGAAACCTGTTCTATGACCAGTATGAACGGACATCGAGCTATTTCCAGAATACGGAGCTTGCGTCGTCCGGTGTGCCCGAGGGGCGCGAGTTGGAGATCCTGACCGAAGTGAAGGACGAGATTCCGCCGGAGGTCTTCACCCAGCCCTACGCCAACCCCAAGACCGATGGAACAGGCCGCATGCGCGGGAACCTGCGCAAAGCCACCAAACTCTTCGACGAGGCAGGATGGGAAGTGAGGGACCGCAAACTCGTCAACAAGAAGACCGGTGAGCAGATGAGCGCCGACTTCCTGCTGGTCTCCCCGCTGTTTGAGCGTATCGTACAGCCCTACATGCGCAATCTGGAGCGCCTCGGAATCAAGACGTCGATGCGGGTGGTCGACGTGCCGCAGTATCGGCGGCGTCTCGATACCTTTGACTTCGACATCATCGTCGCCAGCTTCCCCCAATCGCAATCGCCGGGAAACGAACAGCGTGATTTCTGGGGCTCCGCTGCCGCGGACAAGGATGGCAGCCGAAATCTGATCGGCATCAAGAACCCGGCGGTCGACAAGCTGATCGACAAGATCATTTTCGCCGAGGACCGTGCCGAGCTGGTGGCGGCGACCCATGCCCTCGACCGGGTTCTGCTGTGGAACAACTATGTGGTGCCGCAGTGGTATATCCCCTACGCACGCGTTGCCTATTGGGACCGTTTCGGGCATCCGAAAATGCTTCCCTCGCAGTCGGTCGGTTTCCCGACAATCTGGTGGTGGGACGACGTGTCCGCGTCAAAACTCGCGTCGGTGAAGTAAGGCAATGAAACCCATGCCAGGAACAATCACGCAATCGCTGCGCGGCGTGGCCAGCCTCGTCTTGCTTGTCTGCCTCTGTTTCGCCTTTGCGGGCAGCGCGAACGCCAGTGAGCGCCGTCACGGCCTGTCGACCTTCGGGGATCTGAAGTACCCCGCGGACTTCAAACACTTCGACTACGTCAATCCGGACGCGCCGAAGGGCGGCCGGCTGTCGATGATCGGCACGGCCGGGCTGATCACCTTCAACACCCTCAACCCGTTTATCCTCAAGGGCGACCCGGCCCAGGGAGTGACCTACCTGTTCGACAGCCTGATGACGTCGGCCCAGGACGAACCGGGCTCGATGTACGGCCTCGTCGCCGAGTCCGCGGAACTGGCGGACGACAAGCGCTCGGTGACGTTCTATTTGCGGCCCGAGGCGAAATTCTCCGATGGCTCGCCGGTGACGGCTGAAGACGTGGTCAACACGTTCACGCTGCTCAAAGAGAAGGGCCACCCGTTCTATGCCCTGAGGCTGCGGGACGTCGAAAAGGCGGAAGCGGTCGATCCCGGAACCGTTCGCTATCACTTCAAGGGTGATCAGATCCGCGATTTGCCGGTTATCGTGGCCGGCCTGCCGGTCTTCTCCAAGGCCTACTACGATGCCAATGACTTCACGAAGACGACCCTGAAGCCGCCGCTCGGGTCCGGGCCCTACAAAGTGAAGGACTTCAAGCAAGGCAGCTTCATCGTCTACGAACGGCGCGACGACTACTGGGCCAGGGATCTGCCGGTGAACCGGGGACGCTTCAATTTCGACGAGTTGCGGTACGAGTATTTCCGCGACCGCACAGCCGAATTCGAGGCGCTCAAGGCCGGCGAATACGACCTGCGTGAGGAGTTCACCTCAAAAACCTGGGCCACCGAATACAATATCCCGCAGGTCGAGTCCGGCCGGCTGATCCGGTTGACGCTGCCAGATGCCCGCCCCTCCGGCGCTCAAGGGTTCTTCATCAACACCCGCCGCGACAAGTTCGCCGATCCGCGCGTGCGCAAGGCCCTCGACCACGCCTTCGATTTCGAGTGGACCAACCGCAACCAGTTCTACGGGCTGTACAAGCGGACCAACAGTTTCTTCGAGAATTCCGACATGAAAGCGGAAGGGCCGCCGAGCGAAGCGGAACTTGCCCTTCTGGAGCCCTATCGCGACAAGCTGCCCAAGGAAGTGTTCGAAGCGCCCTACTCTTCGCCGGTTTCAAACGGCTCCGGGCAGGACCGGACACTGCTGCGCAAGGCGTCCAAGCTGCTTGGCGAGGCGGGCTGGACGGTGAAGGACCGCAAGCGTGTAAACGCCAAGGGCGAGCAGCTCGAAATCGAGTTCCTGATCTTTTCCCCGACCTTCGAGCGCATCATCGCTCCTTATGTGAAGAACCTCAAAATCCTCGGGATCGATGCCCGCATTCGGCTGGTCGACCCGTCCCAGTATCAGGAACGGGTGAAGAGTTTTGATTTCGATATCACGACCCAGCGCTACGTGATGAACATGACACCGGGCGTTGAACTCCGCAATTACTGGGGAACGCAATCAGCAGACACATCCGGCAGCCAGAACCTGGCCGGTATCAAGGATCCGGTCATCGACGCGCTGATCGAGAAGGTCGTGACGGCAAAGTCGCGCGAGGAACTGGTAACGGCCACCCGCGCGATCGACCGCGTGCTGCGCGCCCGGTACTACTGGGTGCCGCACTGGTACAAGGCCGCCCAC
This sequence comes from Hyphomicrobiales bacterium, assembly GCA_028280515.1. GTDB lineage: Bacteria > Pseudomonadota > Alphaproteobacteria > Rhizobiales > Methyloligellaceae > UBA2767. The sequence goes on along the minus strand of JANQLP010000014.1, from coordinate 15,663 downwards.
AATATCGCCCATTGGGACAAGTTTTCGCGGCCCGATGTCAAACCCAAATACGCCCGCGGCGTCATAGAAACCTGGTGGTATGACGATGCGAAAGCTGCCAAACTGGCCGCTAACAACTGACGCCGCCGCCAGAGGCTCATGACTGCATATATTCTCCGCAGATTGCTCCTGATCATTCCGACCATGCTGGGCGTGATGATCGTGAGCTTCACGGTGGTGCAATTCGCGCCCGGCGGACCGGTCGAACGGGTGATTGCCCAGCTGACCGGCACGGACGTCTCGGCGACCGCGCGCATCGGGGGCACGCAGAGCGGGGATTTCAGCGCCGGATCGCAGACCCAGTCCAATACGGGCACCGGCGATGCGTCAGTCAGCTCCAAATACCGCGGCGCACAGGGCCTCGACCCTGAATTCATCAAAAGCCTGGAGAAACAGTTCGGCTTCGACAAACCGGCGCACGAACGGTTTGGCCTGATGCTGTGGAACTACATCCGCTTCGATTTCGGCGAGAGCTATTTCCGCGACGTCAGCGTCATCGACCTCATCATCGAGAAGATGCCCGTCTCGATTTCGCTCGGCCTGTGGATGACCCTGATCTCTTACGGAATCTCCATTCCTCTCGGCATCCGCAAGGCGGTCACCGACGGTCAGCGCTTCGACGTCTGGACCAGTGGCGTGATCGTCATAGGGTACGCAATTCCGGGGTTTCTGTTCGCGGTCCTGTTGATCGTCCTGTTTGCCGGTGGCACGTTTCTCGACTGGTTTCCGTTGCGCGGACTGACGTCGGAGAATTTCGACCAGCTTCCCTGGTATGAGAAGATCATCGACTATTTCTGGCATCTCGCACTGCCGCTGACCGCAATGGCGCTCAGCGCGTTCGCCACGACCACGTTCCTGACCAAGAACTCCTTCCTGGACGAGATCAAGAAGCAATATGTGATGACCGCGCGCGCCAAGGGTCTCGCCGAGCGCCAGGTGCTTTACGGCCACGTGTTCCGCAACGCGATGCTGATCATCATTGCCGGCTTTCCGGGCGCGTTCATCAGCGCCTTCTTCGCCGGTTCGCTGCTGATCGAGACGATCTTCTCGCTCGACGGGCTCGGGCTTCTCTCGTTCGAATCGATCGTTAACCGGGATTATCCGGTCGTGTTCGCAACCCTGTATATCTTTTCCCTGCTCGGGCTGTTCATCAACCTGATCTCAGACATCACCTACACGTGGGTCGACCCGCGCATCGACTTTGAGACACGCGAGGTCTAGGGCGCGAAACGATGGACATAAAGCTCGACGATAAGCTGGAGAAGCAGGGCTACGAGACCATCGAGCCCTTGCCGGGCGAGACCATGCCGCCCTGGCGCAAGCTGTTCGTCCTCTCGCCCATCAACATCCGGCGCTGGCACAATTTCAAGGCGAACAAGCGCGGCTACTGGAGCCTCTGGATTTTCCTTGTTCTGTTCTTAATCAGCCTGTTTGCCGAGTTCATCGCCAACGACAAACCCTACCTGGTGACCTATGACGGCGGCATCTACATGCCGGTGTTCAAGGCCTATCCGGAGACCGCATTCGGCGGCGAGTTCGAAACGGAAGCCGACTATCGCGATCCGTTCGTACAGGATTTGATCAAGGAGAAAGGCGGATCGCTCTATTGGCCGCCGATCCGGTATTCCTACAACACGATCAATCTGAACCTGCCGGTCCCGGCACCCGCTCCACCCTCGCCGGAGAACTGGCTCGGCACAGACGATCAAGGGCGCGACGTGGTCGCGCGGGTGATTTACGGATTCCGTCTTTCGGTGCTGTTCGGCCTTGTTCTGACGATCATATCCTCGATCATCGGTGTGTCGGCCGGCGCGGTACAGGGCTATTTCGGCGGCTGGGTCGATCTGCTGTTCCAGCGCTTCATCGAGATATGGACGTCGATTCCCTCGCTCTATCTGCTGATCATCATCGCCGCGGTGATCGAGCCGAATTTCTGGATCCTGCTAGGCATCCTGTTGCTGTTTTCCTGGGTGGCGCTCGTCGGCGTCGTGCGCGCCGAGTTCCTGCGCGGCCGGAACCTCGAATATATCCGCGCCGCCCGCGCATTGGGCCTGTCGAACGCCAAGATCATGTTCAAGCATCTGCTGCCCAATGCCATGGTGGCGACGCTGACCTTCATGCCGTTTATTCTGAACGGCTCGATCACCACCCTGACATCGCTCGACTTCCTCGGGTTCGGCCTGCCGCCGGGATCACCGTCGCTGGGCGAGTTGCTGGCCCAGGGCAAGGCCAACCTGCAGGCGCCATGGCTCGGGATCACCGCGTTCTGCGTCATTGCCGTCATGCTGAGCCTGCTGATCTTCATCGGCGAGGCCGTGCGCGACGCGCTCGATCCGCGCAAGACCTTCGTCGACCCCGTACCCGCCGAAGTGACCGACACCGAGGCCTCACGCAAGCAGGTAACCGGAACGGTTCCCGCGACGCGGTCCGCGAAAAGAAGACTCAACAAAGACGCCCTGCTTCGGGTCGAGGACCTGTCTGTCGATTTCACCTCCGGCGGCACGACCACCAAGGCGGTAAAGCACATATCGTTCGACATCATGCCGGGGGAAACGGTTGCACTGGTGGGTGAGTCCGGATCAGGCAAGACCGTTTCGGCCCTGTCCGTCATCCGGCTATTGCCGTATCCGGCGGCATCACACCCCTCAGGCAGGATCACGTTCAAGGACGAGGACCTGCTGCATTGCGACGGCAGTTCGTTGCGCGCCATCCGCGGCAACGACATATCCATGATCTTTCAGGAGCCCATGACGTCGCTCAACCCGCTGCATACCATCGAGCAGCAGGTCGGCGAAATCCTCAAAGTCCATCGGGGATTGTCCGATAGCGCCGCGCGCGCGCGGGTGATCGAGCTTTTGAGCAAGGTCGGCATCAAGGAGCCGGAAAAGCGCCTCACCTCTTACCCGCACCAGCTTTCCGGCGGTCAGCGCCAACGCGTGATGATCGCCATGGCGCTTGCCAACGAGCCGGATCTGCTGATCGCCGACGAGCCGACGACGGCGCTGGACGTAACGATCCAGGCGCAGATTCTCGAACTGCTTCAGGAGCTTCAGAAAGAGCTCAACATGGCAATGCTGCTCATCACCCATGATCTGGGCGTGGTGCGCAAAATGGCCAACCGCGTGAACGTGATGAATGCGGGCGAAATCGTCGAACAGGGCGAGACGGCGAAGGTCTTCGACGCGCCGAAGCACCCCTACACCAAGCATCTGCTCGCCGCCGAGCCGAAGGGCGATCCGCCGAAAGCCGACAGCAAGGCGCCAGTGGTCGTCGAATCCGACGATCTCAAGGTCTGGTTCCCGATCCGGCGTGGCCTCCTGAGGCGGACCGTCGGGTACATCAAGGCCGTGGACGGTCTGTCCCTGCAGCTCAGGGCCGGTCAGACGCTTGGCGTCGTCGGCGAGTCCGGGTCCGGCAAGACGACGCTGGGTCTGGCGCTGTTGCGGCTCATCTCCAGCGAAGGTCCGATCGCCTATGTGGGCAACCGCATCGACAGTTTCGACTCCAAGGAAATGCGTCCGTTGCGGCGCGAAATGCAGGTGGTGTTCCAGGACCCATACGGTTCGCTCAGCCCGCGGCTTTCCGTCGGGCAGATCATCGAGGAAGGGCTGCTGATCCAGAACCCGGAAATGAGCCTTGGTGAGCGGCGTGCGCGCGTCTCGCAAGCCCTGCGGGAGGTCCATCTCGACCCCAACCTTCAGGACCGCTACCCGCACGAGTTTTCCGGCGGACAGCGCCAGCGCATCGCCATTGCCCGGGCCATGGTGCTGGAACCGAAGTTCGTCATGCTCGATGAACCGACGTCTGCTCTCGACGTGTCGGTGCAGGCGCAGATCGTCGATCTGCTGCGCGAATTGCAGGACCGCCACAAGCTGGCCTACCTGTTCATCTCGCACGACCTGCGTGTCGTGCGCGCCCTTGCCAACAACGTCATCGTCATGCGCCAGGGCAAGGTCGTCGAGCACGGCACGTCCAAGCAGATCTTCACCTCGCCCAAGAAGGCCTACACCAAGGCGCTGATGGCGGCGGCATTCGATCTGGAAGCCGCACATCTTGAATCGGTGGCAAGTTGAGTCCGGCATGGCATTGATCGTCATTTCCCGGGCCATGGACCCTGACTGCTTCGCCGACGGCTTACGTCAGCTTGACGGCGGGCTTGATGTGCGGGTCTGGCCGGACGCCGGCAACATGGACGACATTCGCTATGCGCTCGTGTGGAAGCCGAAGGACGGGCTGCTTGCGAGCTTCCCCAAGCTCGAGATCATTTTCTCCATGGGTGCGGGTGTCGATCACGTATTGAGCGATACCCAACTGCCGGACGTTCCGCTCGTCCGGTTTGTCGATCCCAATCTCACCATGCGCATGACGGAGTATGTCTGCCTGAACGTGCTTCTGCACCATCGCCGCACGCTCGACTATCTTGATCTGCAACGGGAGAAGACCTGGCAGAACTGGTCGCAGCAACCCGGCGCCAATGACGTCCGGGTCGGCGTGATGGGGCTTGGCGTTCTCGGCCTCGACGCGGCGGACAAGCTGAGACTGCTGGGCTATCAGGTCGCCGGATGGAGCCGCTCGCAAAAGGATGTGGACGGGATCACCTGCTTTTCAGGTGCGGACGGCCTGAAGCCGTTCCTTGCGCGGACAGATATCCTGGTCTGCCTCCTGCCGCACACACCGGACACCGGCGGATTTCTGAACGCCGAACTCCTGGCGTCTCTGGCGCAGGATGGCCCCCTCCCCGGCCCGGTTCTCATCAATGCCGGCCGCGGGCGCGTTCAGGTCGAAGCCGATATCCTCGCCGCGCTCGACTCCGGGATGTTATGGGCAGCCTCGCTCGACGTGTTCGAGAAGGAGCCACTCCCCGCGACAAGCCCGCTCTGGAGCCACCCGCGTGTGGTCGTCACGCCGCACAATGCCTCCATTTCCGATGACCGGGCCGTCTGCAAATACGTCATTGACCAGATTGCCCGCCATGAAGACGGCAAGTCACTTCAGAACGTAGTCGATCTGAAACGCGGCTACTGACGCCGTATGGGCCGCGGCGCGGCGCGTGTCGCCACGAGGATGGTTGTGCGTGTCGGATGCGAGCGATACCCGATACCGAAGTTCACACGCTGCGCGCGCGCAAACAATTGCGCCATATCGGGCTGGACATGGTGCTTGAACACGTCGATCGGCGGGATGTACTGCCCGAACGGGTACAGGTTCCATCGGCCATCGGACAGGTGTTTGAGCGGAATCCCTGAATCGTCCTGAACGATCACAGCCGAATGGGTCAGAATGAAATCGCGCACGCGCGAGAACCCGCCCACATGCATCAGGTAGGACGCGCTCTTGAGCAGGGAGCCACCCGTGCCGAGGCGTGCGCAAAATTTGAGAAAACCGCTCTTGGCCACGCCGGAATTCTCAAGATTGGTCCTGAAATAGTAGAGCGTCCGCGGAGTGCGGTCGGACCCTGCAAAGGTGATCCTCACACCTGAGGGGCGGCGCTTGCCCTTGACGGCAACGACCCCGCCGTTCGCACTCAGGGCCACATATTCGACCTTCAGGATGGTCTTGTCGGTGCGGGCGAGAAACGCATAGAGCACAGGCAGCGTTCCGGAAAATGCACCGAACCGGAACTGTGCGCCCATCTCCTTGGTGATGAAGTATCCGAACTGGAAGAAGTTGCCGAGCGACTGCCGCAGCGCCGTGAGCGAGGCCGCGAGTTGCGCCGGAGGAAGGCGCGACAAATCCGGGACGGCACCGACAGGTTCGAGGCCCGCCTGGACGTAAGTCCGCGCGCGCGGAAAGAAGGCATCGGCATGCACGAAATCGGGCCCGCCGAACATATAGAACATGGCCGGATAGGGGCCCGGCAGCTTGGCCGCCGCCCAAACCCGGATGCGATTGAGCTGGCGTTTCTCAAACGTGTTCCAGGCAGCGCGCATTTCCGCCGCGTGGCGCTGCCAACCGGGCGTCGAGACGATGCCCGCGAGCGGCGACCCCGGCGCCGGCGGGAGGCCGGCCAGAACCCGTGCGGTATCATTCGGGCTCGCGGCGCGTGCGCTCGCCAGGCCGGTCAAAGCCAAAATCGCGACAAGCATCGCCGCAAAAACGTATCGGTGGCTGCTTACAATCATGCTCTGAACCTGGCCGTCAGTTTACGCGCTTGTGGCGGAAAGTATCAGCCAAACAACGGTTCCGTGGCCAACACAATTCGCGGCGAAACACCTCTCGACCCTGGCACGCCAGTTGGCTAGCATTGTGGCCGATGAGCTCCGCCGACGGGGCAAGAGTGTTGTCAGGAATGGAATCCAGAAATGTCATATACGCTAGAGGAACTCGCTTCAGATATTCGGGACACTTTGAACGCCAACCCGGGCACGGAGGGCCAGAAGGCCGTGTGCGCACATGTCTCCAAAGCGCTCAAAGATCAGGACTTCGTCGCCAAACACATGACCGAACGCGCACCCGATGACGATCCCCGGGAGGTCCTCTATGAAGACCCGGACATGGGCTTTTGCATTTGCGCCCACGTCTACAACGAACCGGCCCACGGCGAGCCCCACGATCACGGCTCAAGCTGGGCCATCTACGGTCAGGCGGCCGGCAGCACCGAAATGACCGACTGGCGTATCGTCGAGAAAGGCAACGGCGAAAACCCGCATCTGGTCGAGCCGGAGCGCACCTATACGCTTCAGCCGGGCGATGCCTGTTTTTACGACATCGGCGCGGTACATTCCCCGAGCAGGGAAAAGCCGACCAAATTGCTGCGCATCGAAGGCGCAAATCTAGACGATGTCGAGAGGTCGAACATCGCGGCAAAGTGATTTCAGGGCGCGGGTGTGATCCTGAACACGCACCGCTCTTGTTCGTCGAGTTGACCGATCAGGGCCGTTTCCCACGCAAGATACCTGCGGGCGTCCTCGGCGTTGCCCTTGTGGCGTCCGGCTGTGAAGAATAGATGATCGATGCAGTCGGCATCCGCCGGGTCATCCGGCGTTGCGATGACGCTGAGACCCGCGGCGCGCCACGCGTCCGGGCCGCCACGCAGAATGCCGGCAACCGACGCACCGCCCGCCAATATCTCGCCTGCCGCAAGCTCCGCCACGAGCGTGTCGTCGGCAACAAGCGTTACCGTCTTTGACGGATCGGTGGATGCGAGCGGCAATTTCGGGCGGACCGACCAGGCCGCACCCTCGACGTGCCCCTCGCGGTAGGCCATGCTCGAACGCACATCGATGACCTGTGTTGCGTCGCGTTCGAGGGCATTAGCGAGCGCTTCCGGCGCGATCGCATTCAGGTTCGGCGCGATCCTCGGCTGCAGAACGCCCGGGAGCTCGACACCGTCGAGGGCTCCAATCCCGCCATCCAAGACGTAGGCTTCGTGACCGAGCTGGCGCAACCAGCTCGCGATGACACTCGCGCGGATGCCTTCCTTGTCGAGGAGGACCATCCGCGCACCGCGCACGCCGACCCATTGGTCCGTCGCCTGCACGAGTTGTCCGCCGGGCGCATGGACGGTGCCGGCAACCCCGTCGTCGGTGAATTCCTCGACGGTACGCACGTCGAACACATAGGTGGTCCGGTTCTCGTCGGCGCACCACTCGACAAGCTGATCGGACGAAACGACCGGCGCACCGCGCACCGCCGCAAGCGCCTGGGCGCGCTCCTGAAGCGATCCCAGATCGGCGTTCTCGACGGACGCGGAATGGCGCCGGGTGGCATCGTGTTCCAGCTCGAGCCCTGCCAGAAACCATCCCTGCGTGCCGTTTTCCAGCGCCACGACCTTGTTCGGCACACCCATGTCGATCAGCGTCTGCGCACCGATGATGGAACGCGTGCGGCCGGCGCAATTGACAACGATATGCGTGTCCGGATCCGGTGCGATATCGGCAATGCGCAACGCGAGTTCGCCATTCGGACAACAGATGCCTCCCGGGATGTTCATGCGCTGGTACTCGGAAAACGGACGCCCATCAACGATGACGAAATTCTCGTTCGCATCCGTCATGGCCTGAACGTCCTCCGCCGAGATGCGCGGCGTGTCGAACTCATGCTCAATGAGTTCACCGAACGTCTTGCTCGGCACATTGACGCCCTCGTAAAGCGTGAAACCGGCAGCCTTCCATGCGCCGACGCCGTCCTCGAGGACATGCACATTCTCATATCCGATGCTCTCGGCCCGCTCCGCGGCGCGTTCCGCAACGCCGTCTCCGTCATCGCAGAGCACCATAGTCACCCGCTTGTTCGGAACGAGCATCGGCAAGCCGATTTCGAACCGGCTGTAGGCGAGGGGTATTGCGAAAAACAGATGGCCTTCGCCGAATTGGCCGGGTTCGCGAACGTCCAGAAGCGCGATTTCCTCCGGCTCCGAAAGCCAGCCCTTGAGCGTTTGTGCGTCGATGTATGCTGTCATGTCCCCTCAATCCTTTTCCTTTCGTTCTTGATTTGCCGGACTGTCGTCCTGCCCCGGCATCCATTTAGGAAAGTCCGCACCGCAGTACCGGCATACATTCGCATTCACAATACGGATTGCGTATCCATAGAGCTTGCCGCACTTCGGGCATACGCGCTTTGCCTGCATGACCCACGCAACCGTGCCCGATGCCGCAATGCCCAACATCAGCAGCGTACGAAGCAGTGGCGTCGCGACGCCGAACGCCTCGACGAGCGCCAGCGCAAAGAGGCAGGCCGCGGCGAACCCGTAGGCGCGCGACACCCATTGCTGATGCGCCAGGTTGGGTGTGCCGGTCTCGGGCGGCGGGTTCTCGGGCGGTAGGTTTTCGGGCGACTGGGACGGACTCACGGGCTCGGGCCTTTCAGCTCGGACGCCGAACCGACGTGATCGGTCCGTAAGCGGTTTCGATGCGCGCGATTGCCTCGGCCGCGGGCTCGATCTCGACCGCCATATGATGGACATTGGCGTGAAGCAGGCGTGCACCGTCAACCATCACGCCGACATGTCCGCTCCAGAACACCAGGTCGCCCCGCCGGAGCGCGCCTTGATCGTGCGAATCGCTTACCAGCCTGCCAAGCGCGGTCTCCTGCATGTCGCTGTCGCGCGGGCATGGCGCCCCCGTTGCCTGCAATGCGAGCTGAATGACGGCGGAACAATCCAGACCGATGCTGGTGCGCCCGCCCCACAGATAGGGCGTCCCAAGGAACCTCTCGGCAATCTCGACGAAATCCTCTTCGAAGCTGTCGATCGGGGCGCAATGCGAGGCGACGACAAATCGCCCATCCCTGAGCTGAGCGAAACGGCCCTCGGTGCCTGCGAGCTCTATTCGCGCGTTCATGCTGAGCAGATCGAGCGGTGGCGCCTTGTAGTCCGGTTCAGGGTAAATGTGAGTTCTCAGGGCCCGCACACGATGGGTCGGTCGCGAGATGGCGCCGGTCAACGCGTTGGCGGACAGATATCCGACATGGGAGTCCGTCTCCGCCTGGGCCCAGGCCCACCCCTCATGCTCGTCATAGACGGTCACCACTTCTCCAAGCAGCAGCTCGGTTTCAAGGACCGCGTCATGTCGCGGGGCTTCACGCAACCGCACGGCCGCCTCGACGACCTGCCGTTTCGTGCCCTTTGTGAAACGTTTCGCCTGCACCTTGCCCTCAAGGTGCGCTGCTGCCAGATCGTCCCTGTACGGGTTGACGCGTTTGTCGAGATTCTCGTCGGTCATTGTCCGTATTTGCGCGAAAACGCGTCAAATAGCGCACGCGCGCCTTGCGGCTCTCCGCCTTCGGGCCGCGCCGGCTTGGCGCGCGGCACCCAGCCGTAAATGTCGAAATGCGCATAGGCCTGTGACTGCTCCACGAAGCGTTTCAGGAACATGGCCGCCGTAATCGACCCGGCAAACGGTCCGTCGGAGATATGATTGACGTCGCCCGTCTTGGCCCGAAGCAGCTTGTCGTAGGGTTGCCAAAACGGCATGCGCCAGACCGGATCGTCGACCTGGTCCGCGCTGGCGAGCACGTCCGCCGCGAAACCGTCATCGGTCGAATAGAAAGGCGGCAGATCTGGACCAAGCGCCACCCGCGCGGCACCTGTCAGCGTTGCCATGGTCACCAGCGTCACGGGCTTTTCTTCATCGGCGAGCGCAAGAGCGTCGGCCATGACCAGACGGCCCTCCGCGTCCGTGTTGCCAATCTCGACCGTGATGCCCTTGCGGCTCTGCAGAACGTCACCGGGACGAAAGGCATTGCCGGAGATGGCGTTGTCGGCGGCCGCGATCAGCACCCTCAGGCGCACTTTCAGTTTCGCGGCCATGATCATCGAGGCCAGAGCAAGAACGGACGCCGCCCCGCCCATGTCCTTCTTCATGAGTACCATGGCCGGCGTCGGTTTGATGCTCAGCCCGCCCGTATCGTAGGTGATGCCCTTGCCAACGAGCGTGACCTTGGGCGCGCGCGCCTGGCCCCATGAAAAATCGATCAGTCGCGGCGCACGATCGCTCGCACGGCCGACGGCGTGGATCAGAGGGTAATTCTGCTTCAGCAAGGCATCGCCCGTTACGACCTTGACCTTCGCGTCGTGTCGGCGCGCCAGCTTGCGCGCCGCCTGTTCGAGCTCCGCCGGGCCGAAGTCGTTGGCGGGCGTGTTGATCAGGTCGCGCCCCATCGCCACCGCCTCGGCAGCAATGGCCAGGCGTTTCCCGTCGACAGTGGCGGGAAGAACGAGGCGGCGCGGCGTCCATTTGTCCTCCGACTTGTAGCGCGAGAAACGGTAACTTCCCATCGCCCAGGCGAGTGCGGAAAGATCCGCCTCCTCGATGGCATCCTCAAAATGAAAGACGCCCTCCGGCAGGGCGCGCGGCAACGCTCCCGTCAGCATGGCCCTGCGCGCGGCATCCGTTTGTGCCCCCATTCCGAGCACCGCACCGGAAACGCCGCCGTCCTTGCCCGGCAAAAGCAGAACACCGCCCTCTTCCGCCTTCCAGCCGGTGGTCTGCGCCCATTTCCGGTGGCCCGCGCTTAGGCGCTTCAGGTCATCTTCCAGGGAATCGCTGCCGGCAACCCAGATTGGCAAGCTTGAGCCTTCCTGGTCCTGCGAGACGAAAAACGATGACGGCTTCCCTGATTCCGATTTGCTCATACTGGCATGCGCCCTATATTTCGCGCGCGTCGCGCGTTTGGCTTTTTCTCGCGTCTGTATCGCAAGGCGCAGCGGCAAAGACAATGGGGTGGTCGGCTGTGTCGGAAAGTGCGTACGAACTGGTACTGGGTGACAAGAACTACTCGTCGTGGAGCCTGAGGCCCTGGCTGCTCATGCGGATGTTCGATATCCCGTTCGCGGAGATCAACGTCGATATCTGCAACCGCGGTGCGCGCAAGCGGATTCTCGAACACTCCCCGTCGGGAAAGGTGCCGGTGTTGAAAGTGGGCGATCTCACGATCTGGGACACCTTGGCGATCACAGAATATCTGGCAGAGAAGCACCCCGACCGCGCGATCTGGCCGAAGGACGGCGAGGCGCGTGCCATCGCCCGAGCCGTGACTGCGGAGATGCACTCCGGGTTCGAACATCTGCGCGGCGAGATGCCGATGGACATTCTGGGATCCAAACCGGTTGACGAGATCAGTGTGGGCGTGAGCAGGGATACCGGCAGGATCGTCGACATCTGGCGTATGTGCCGGGCCTCGTATGGCGGTGACGGGCCGTTCCTGTTCGGCGCTTTCTCCGCCGCCGACGCCATGTACGCCCCGGTGACATCGCGTTTCCGCACCTATGGCATCGCGCTTGCCGAACATGGCGACGACGGCACGGCGAAAGCCTATTGCGAGACCATTCTCTCACTCGATGCGATTGCCGAGTGGAGCTCCGGCGCCGATGAACAGATGGCCGAACGCGGCATTGCCAACTGAACAGGCTTGCGCGGCTCCGCGCGTCAAACTCCAGCCCATTTCCGCGATTTCCCGCCAAATGGCGGTCCCAATCGCGCCGTCTTGGTTAATCCTTTCTTGACCACTGTCCCGGAATATAACGCCAGCGCAACATTAGACGGCCCCACGGCTGTAAGGACGGCAACATGGTCAAGTGGGAGGGCGCGGCGGGTTCTGCATGCCGCCGGCTTTTGTGGAATCTCCTGGCGAGTACAGCGATCATCTGCGTCGCGGCAGGATGCACGAAACTCAGCAAGAAAAGCGCACCGAAAAAGAAGGTCGCTTCAATCAACTACACCAAACAGGCGGAGCGACCGCGCCTGAAACCGAACCATCCGCTGCACATCGCAACGGCGCACTGGGCCCGCAAGCACCAGAAAAAGCCGTCCGATCCGGGAGCGGCGATCAGTTACGCGCGCAACCTCAAGGCAATCGGCTCCAAGGACCGGGCCATGGAAGTCCTTGCGCGCACCTATGAACTCAATCGCGGCCACGGCGCCCTTGCGTCGGAATATGGTCGCCTCGCGCTTGATCTCGGCAAAACGCAGATGGCCGAGCAGCTCCTCAACCAAGCCATACGCAGCAAGGGGGCGACGGACTGGCGCGTCCTCTCCGCCCTTGGCACCCTCAATGCGAAACGCGGAGACCACAAGAAGGCGCAGTCCTTCTATCACGCGGCGCTACGCCAGCAGCCTGGCGCAACCTCGATCTACAACAATCTGGCCCTGTCCTATGCTCTGGACGGCAAGGCTGGAGACGCGGAGGACCTGCTCAAGCGTGCGGTGGCCCAAGGCCACAACACCCGCCGTGTGCGTCAGAACCTGGCGCTTGTTCTCGGGCTGCAACGGAAATTCGACGAAGCGGAGAAGGTCGCGCAGACCGACCTTGCCAACGAAAAGGTTGAGAACAACGTCGCATACCTGAAGAGCATGGTGAAAAAAACGCAGGTCGCCAAGGCGCCCGCGCAAAAGCGAAACGCGCCCAAGAAGGTCCAGACCGCGGCAAGCAAGAAGACCAAGCCGGTGAAAACGGCGTCGACAGCGCCTGCGAAAACCTCAAGCGCCCGAACACCAAAACCAGCTGCGGCCAAACCCGCAAAGCCGGCGGCTCCTGCCGCAACCACTGCGACAAATCCGAAACCGAAGGCCAAACCGCCCGCCAAACCGACGGGCTCGGCGCCAGCGAGCGTTCCAACCTGGACCACAAGGACCAATACCAGCGCGGTGAAAAAGCGGAACGTCAGCGTCGCGCAAGCGCGCACGACGGCCAGCGGTTTCCAGATACAGTCCGCGGAATAGGTTCCCTCCCGACACATCTGAACGGACTGGCGCGCCCACCGGCGCGTCAGTGACGGGACGACATGCAACAGCATGTCGTCTCCGATATAGCGTCAGATGATGGGCTTGGGTTTCCAGCGCACAGCCAAGACCGGAAGGGACCGTGCTTGCGGTTCTATCCGCCGCGGACCTGCATGACCTTGATGTATGCCGGCCCGAGAATGACGATGAACAGCACAGGCAGGAAGAACGCGATCATGGGCACTGTCAGCTTCGGCGGCAGGCTCGCGGCTTTCTTCTCCGCCTCGGCCATACGCATATCGCGATTCTCCTGCGCCATCGTGCGCAGCGCCGTGCTGATCGCCGTGCCGTACCGTTCGGCCTGAACCAGGCTCGTAGCGACAGCTTTAACGCCGGGGAGGCCCGTACGTTTGCCCAGGTTTTCGAATGCCTGTCGACGATCGGGAAGGTAGGACAGTTCCGCCGTGGTGAGGCTCAGTTCCTCGGCCAGTTCCATCGAGCGCGAGCCGATTTCGCTCGCAACCTTGCTGAAGGCGGCCTCGATTGACATGCCGGCCTGCACACAAATCAGCAGCAAGTCGAGCGCATCCGGAAACGCACGCTTGACGGATTTTTGCCGGCGCTGGATCAGGTTGCTGACGAAGAGATTGGGGAGGTAGAAGCCGAGATACGCCGCACCGATTGCGATGCCAAACCGCGGCAAGGGCGGCAACTGATAGTCCTCGATGAGAAAAAGGTAAGCCAGCGCACCGCCGAAGGCGATGAACGGCAGTACAAGGCGCGCAAACAGAAACGCGACGACGGGCGCCTGACCGCGAAGACCGGCCATCTTCAACCGATCGCGTGTGGAATCCGTTTCGAGCAGTTTCCTGAGGTTCAGCTGCTCGACGATCTGCTTCATGAAGCCCTTTGGCTGGTTTCGCAGACGCGCGTTCCGGTTGTCCTCGGCCAGCTGGGCAAGGCGTTCCGCGCGCATCTTCTCGCGCTCGCTCGAGACGTACTTCATCCGTGAGTTCAGGCGGTCGCCGCTCAGCACGGTCATCGAGATTGTCGCCACCGTCGCGAAGACCGCAAGGGCTGAAAGCACCATGACCAGAAACTGAGGATTCAGGAACTGCACCAGAAAATCGTACATGGGTCTTAGCGAGTCCTTCCGCCGTCAGTAGTCGAAGTTGATCATCTTGCGCATGACGAGAACGCCGATGAACATCCACACGGCGCTGCACATCAGCATGAGCTTGCCGATTTCCTCGGTCCACAACAGCATGATGTAGCTGGGGTTCAGGATCGATATCGCGACCAGCACAACGACCGGAAGCGAACCGACAATGGCCGCAGACGTCTTGGCCTCAGCGCTGAACGCCTGGACTTTCCCCTCCAGTTTCTGCCGGCCACGCAGCACATTCGACAGGTTCTCCAGCGCTTCCGCCAGATTGCCGCCCGTCTGTTGCTGAATGGCGATAACGATTGAGAAAAAGTTCACTTCCTGAAGCGGCATGCGTTCGTACATCCGCTCAAATGCCTTGCTCAGCGGCACACCGACGCTTTGTTGCTCGACGATTTCCACGAATTCGCCCCGGACCGGCTCTGCAGCCTCCTGGGCGATGATCTGAAGACAGTCATTGAGCGGCAAACCGGTCTTGATGCCGCGCACGATGATATCGATGGAATTGGCGAACTCCTTTGTGAACTGCTTTTGCCGCCGCTTGGCGAGCTTGGCGATCACCCATCGCGGGAGCCCGACGCTGCTGGCGAAAAACGCCAGGCCTGAAACAATTGGGCTTGAGCCGGTGAGGAGTACGACAGCGCCGACGAAAAGTCCGAAAATCAGGCACACAATGTAGAAAAATTTGACCGAAATGGTGAAGCCCGCCTGCCGCAACCGCGACTTCATTGTCATACGTTTCTTGGACTTCTGCTTCGCCTCAAGCTCCTTCAGAACGTCCTCAACCTGTGTCTTCCGCGTCGAGATGGCCTCCGCGGCGCCGCGTTGTGTCGAGACAGTCCGGCCATCGGCAACCGACTTGAGACGTTTTTCGGTGGTGCGTTCCCCCGAAACGAACGGCATGATCAGTACGTAGGCGATACCGCCGACGCTGATCGCGGCGAGGAAGATAACTGCCACTTCGACCAGTTGCGGACTAAGCAAAGTTCTCTCCCAACGGACGTCCCATCTCGTCCGTGACCTCACCCGCGGCCAGCGCCTCGGCAAGCCGGTCTTCCTCCTTGAAGTACTGGGCCCGGTCCCAGAACCTCGGGCGCGCAATGCCTGTGGTGCGATGGCGTCCCTGGATTCTGCCGTTTTGGTCCTCGCCCAGAATCTCGTGGATGTAGAGGTCCTGAAGCGTGATCACATCGCCTTCAAGGCCCACGACTTCGGTGATGTGCGTGATCTTGCGCGAGCCGTCGCGCATGCGTGACGCCTGGATGATGACGTCGACGGACGCGACGATCATCTCGCGGA
>JANQLP010000201.1 GCA_028280515.1 Hyphomicrobiales bacterium | reverse complement strand
ACGGCACGACCGAGATCACCTATGCCGAGCTTGCCCGGCGCGCGAACGCGCTGGCGGCGGCGCTGCAGGAGATCGATCCGTCGCCGCAGGGCCGGGTGGGTATCTGTGCCTACAACACGCCCGAGCATTTGCTCGGCTGGCTGGCCACCTTCGCGGCCGGGAAAACATGGATTCCCCTCAACCCGCGCAACGGCAAGGACGAACTCAACCGCATCTGTCAGGCGACAAAGCCGAGCATCGTCATCACCGACGCCGACTGCGCGCACCTGATCGAGGCCCCCGACACCCGCCGTCTCATCGGCAAGGCGGCACCTGATCAGGGTGGGGCCGAGACCATTGAACATCTGATCAAGCAGTTCGACGGCAAGGAACCGACGCGGCACGACCTGTCCCTCGACGATGTCCAGGCCATCAAGTTCACCGGCGGCTCCAGCGGCCAGCCGAAGGGGTGCGTGCAGACCTACCGCGTCTGGAACACGTGCATCGCCTCGATGCTTGCGGAATTCGGGTTCGATCAGGACGACCGGAACCTGCTTGCCGCGCCGATGACGCACGGAACCAACACGCTCATCATGCCGACGTTCGCAGCCGGCGGGTGTCAGGTGTTCATGGGACCGCCGAAGCCGGCCGCCATTCTCGATGCGTTCGAGCGGGAACGCATCACCACCGTGTTCCTTCCCCCGACAGTCATTTACATGATGCTGGAGGAACCCGGCGTCGCGGACCGGGATTTCGGTGCGCTTCGGCACCTGATCGTCGGCGGCGCGGCCATGCGGCCCGATGAAGTTCCGCGCGCCATGAGCGTCTTCAACAACGCGCTCGAGACCTGTTACGGACAGACCGAAGCGCCGCAGATTGCGACCTGCATGCGCGCAGGCGATTGGGCCGACCCGGCGAACCGGTCGTCCACCGGCCGGGCCACATTGCTCACGCGCGTGGAGGCCATGGACCAGGACGGCAACGTCCTTCCGAACGGTGAGACCGGCGAGATCGTCATCAAGGGCGATCTGGTGATGAAGGGTTATCTCGACGCACCGGAAAAGACCACGGAGACGATCATAGACGGCTGGCTGCATACCGGTGACGTCGGCGTCGTCGACGAACGCGGCTACATCTTCATCAAGGACCGCATCCGCGACGTGGTCATCACCGGCGGTTTCAACGTCTATCCCAGCGACGTGGAAGCGGTGCTGGGGCAGCACCCGGCCGTCACCGAATGTGTCGTCTTCGGTGTGCCCGACCGCAAGTGGGGCGAGGCCGTGACCGCGGCCGTCGAGGTGCGCGAGGGCGAGGATGCGAGCGCCAGCGAGATCGTGGCGTTCGTGAAAGAGAAGCTCGACTCGGTAAAGGCTCCGAAGACCGTACACATCGTGGAGCAACTGCCGCGTAGCCCCGTCGGCAAGGTGCTGCGGCGCGAGGCACGCAACATGTTCCTCGGCAAGGATGAGGAGCACGCGGCATGAGCGACAAGGCCCCACCGACGACACGCCTCGCGACCCACACGAACGATGAACTCTATTATCGCGACGCGGCGGTCGTGGGCGAACTGATGGGCAACGTCACCTTCACCGAGATGATGTTCATGCACGTCATGGGCCGCACCCCGACACCCGGTGAAGTGAAGATCCTCGATGCCGTCCTCGTCACTCTCATGGAGCACGGCCTCACCCCCAGCGTCATCGCCGCGCGGCTCACCTACCATTCAGCACCTGAAGCCCTCCAGGCGGCCATGGCCGCCGGGCTGCTGAATGTCGGATCGCAGTTCATCGGCACCATGGAAAACGCGGCGAAACTGCTGGTCGCGCTGCTCGACGAAGGGGAGGATTTCGAGCCCGCCGCCCGACGGGCCATCAAGGCATTGCGCGAAACGAAACAGCCGCTTCCCGGCTTCGGCCACCATTTGCACAAGCCGGACGATCCCCGCACCCCGCGCCTGTTCGAGATCGCGCTGGCGCAGGAGGGCATCGACGGCAGGTACATCGATGCCATGAAGCGGCTGTCGGGCATTGTCGACGATGAACTCGGACGGCACCTGACGATCAATGCGACGGGGGCGGTCGCCGCGGTGCTGCTCGAAATCGGCGTCGAGCCGGACATCATGCGCGGTTTTGCCGTCGTCAGCCGGGCGGGCGGGCTCGTCGCCCATATCCGCGAGGAACAGGAAAACCCGACCGCGCGCCATATCTGGGATGTGGTCGAAGACGCGGTTCCCTATGTCGGCGAGGCACCCGACGAAAAGGGCTAGGGAGAGAGGACTACGCTACGCCGCTGTCCGGTCGCCGCCGCATCAACACCGCGCCGTTGCAGATCTCGAGCGAAAACTGCGAGGTTGCACGCACGGCGTCCGGCGCATCGTCCCGGGAAATGATCTTGAAGCCGAACCGCTCGAAGAACGGGTCCGCATCCATGGTGAGCAGATAGAGATCGGAAAGCCCCGCGTCCGAAAGCCGGTCCATGAGGGCATCCATCATGGCGCGGCCGGCGCCCTTGCCGCGGCCCGCCTCGGGCACCGCACAGGAGCGAATGAACGCGATTCCCTCTCCCCCCTCCTCAAGGGTCTCGTAACCGCAATAGCCGACCGCCTGAGCGTGTTCGTTGAACAGGGCGAAATAGATTCCGCCGGACGACGCGAGATCAGACGTCGGCATGCCCACCTCTTCAAGGGCTGCGATGAAACCGGCATCGTCCGGTGTGATTTGCTGGAGTTCCAGTTCCCCGGTGCGCACCGCGCGCCCCGCTCCTATCGCGCCTCACCCGGCGCCAGCGC
Source organism: Hyphomicrobiales bacterium (assembly GCA_028280515.1). Lineage (GTDB taxonomy): Bacteria > Pseudomonadota > Alphaproteobacteria > Rhizobiales > Methyloligellaceae > UBA2767. The sequence goes on along the minus strand of JANQLP010000201.1, from coordinate 44,249 downwards.
CTTGATGGCCAGCGCGTGGACGGGTCCGGAGAGCTCGGTGGCCAGCGCCTCGTTGACAAGACGGTGGCGTTCCACGCGCGACAGGCCGGCGAACCGGTCGGACAGGATTGTCACGCGAAAGTGACTTTCGCCCGTACCCGGAGAGCCGGCATGTCCGGAATGGCGGTGAGAATCATTGACGACATCGAGATTCAAAGGCGAAAAAGCCTCCGTTAGCTTTTCCCTGATAGTCTCTTCCATGCCCATTTCAGCCTCCCGATGCGCGGTTTAACGCAAGACCCGTGATTGTTTGACTGTCAAGCTTGTTTCGCACGCGGCAAATATCCATAATTTCCGGTTCATGAAACTCGACTCAAAATACTTCGACTGCATCCGCGTCAAACCCGACCAGGACCGTCTTTTGCGCGATGAAGCGCCGGGTTGCGAATGGCCGGGCTGCCGCAAACCCGCCGGACACCGGGCGCCGAGGGGCCGCGGGCGCGAGGGCGAGTTCTTCAATTTCTGTCTGGAGCATGTGCGCCAGTACAACAAATCATACAACTATTTTTCGGGCATGAGCGACGAAGATGTCGCACGGTTCCAGAAATCGGCACTGACGGGCCATCGGCCGACCTGGAAAATGAGCGCCAACGGCAACGCCAAGACGGATGACGCCGATCTGTCGAAAGCGCATGGGCGATACAGCCACGAGTTTGTCGTCGACGACCCCTTCGGCCTGTTCGGTCGCGCGACGGGCGATGGCGAGCCGCGCGAATACAAGCCGCGAAAGCCGGTCGGCAATGCGGGGCGCAAATGCCTGCGCAGCCTGGGGCTGGATGAGTTCGCGGACGCGCACGAGATCAAGGCGCGGTTCAAGGAACTGGTGAAACGCCACCATCCGGACCACAATGGCGGCGACCGATCCTCGGAGGATAAGTTGCGCGAAGTGATCCAAGCCTATAATTATCTCAAGGAAGCTGGCCTCTGTTAGGGCGCGGCAACGAACGCCCGGTTCGGCCGGGACAATTCAATTGGATTTCCAGCGCATGACAGTTGCAACGAATGGTGACGCCGCAGGCTTGCCTGATATGTCCGTTTCGGTCAGGCAGGTGTTCGGCATCGATACGGACCTCGAGGTTCCTGCCTTCTCCCAGGACGACGAACATGTTCCGCAGGTTGATCCCGATTATCTGTTCAACCAGGACGTGACATTGGCGATCCTCGCGGGGTTCAAGCATGACCGCCGGGTTATGATTCAGGGCTATCACGGCACCGGCAAGTCGACGCATATCGAACAGGTTGCGGCGCGGCTGAACTGGCCGTGCATCCGCGTCAATCTCGACAGCCATGTGAGCCGTATCGATCTGATCGGCAAGGACGCAATCGTCATCCGCGAAAACAAACAGGTGACCGAGTTCAAGGAAGGCATCCTGCCGTACGCACTGCAATCGAACACCGCGCTGGTGTTCGACGAGTATGACGCCGGGCGCCCGGACGTCATGTTTGTCATCCAGCGGGTGCTCGAGGCGCGCGGCCGGCTGACGCTGCTTGATCAGGGCAAGGTGATCCATCCGCACCCGAGCTTCCGGCTGTTCGCGACCACCAACACCATCGGCCTCGGCGACACGAGCGGCCTCTATCACGGCACCCAGCAGATCAACCAGGGTCAGATGGACCGCTGGAACATCGTCGCGACCCTGAATTACCTGCCGCACGACGACGAGGCGGCCATCGTGCTCGCCAAGGCCAAGACCTATCAGACCGACGAGGGGCGCAAGATCGTGAGCAATATGGTCCGGGTCGCCGACCTGACGCGCAGCGCATTCATCAATGGCGATCTGTCAACCGTGATGAGTCCGCGGACGGTCATCGTCTGGGCCGAGAATGCCGAGATTTTCGGCGACGTCGGATTCGCCTTCAACCTGACGTTCCTCAACAAGTGCGACGAACTCGAACGGGGGCTGGTCGCAGAGTTCTACCAGCGCTGCTTCGGTGAGGAGCTGCCGGACTCGACGGCGAATGTCGCGCTGAGCTGACCCAGGCGAAAGGCCCGGCTGCCATGTCCACTTCACCCAAACGCAAGGAAGGCCCGGTCGAACCGTTCAAGCGGGCGTTGTCCTCTGCGACGCGCGCCGTCGCCGGAGACGATACCCTGCAGGTGGTGTTCGGCTCCGACGCGCCGGGGTTGCATGAAGGCGTCGCCCGCGTGCCGGAACCGCCGCGCGCGCCGTCCAAACAGGATATCGCCGCGATCAGGGGCCACGCCGACGCGCTGGCCTTGAGGGCCGCCTGTCACGACGCGAAAATCCACCGGAAGATCGTGCCGCCGTCCGGCGCGGCAAAGGCGGTTTTCGAGGCGATCGAGCGCGCCCGTGTCGAGGCGATCGGCGCACGGGCCATGTGCGGCATGGCCGAGAATCTGGCGGCCAAGCTCGAAAGCCAGTACGCGCGCAGCACCTATCAGGACATCTCCGAGCGTTCGGAGGCACCTCTGGACGAGGCGCTCGCCCTGATGGTCCGCGAACGTCTGACCGGACAGGCCGCGCCCGAGAAGGCGCAACCGATTGTGGACATGTGGCGTTCGTGGATCGAGGAGCGCGGCAGCGATGCGTTCGCACGCATGGATGAAAACGTCGACGACCAGGAGGCGTTCGGCAGGCTGATCAGGGACCTCCTCACCTCGCTCGAGCTGAGCGACGAGTTCGAACAGTCGGAGCAGGAAGAAGGCGACGACGACTCCGAGGCCGAAGAACAGGAGTCGATGGCCGATGGCGGCACTGACGAGGACGCAGCCGAGCAGGGCGAGCAACTTGCCGACGAACAGGGGCTCGGCGAGGGAGAAGGCGCGGAGGACATGGAATTGTCCGACCTGGACAGCCTCGACCAGATGGACGGCGAGGCCGAAGGCGAAGGGCAGCCGCAGGAGTCGACGCCGCGCCGGCCCAACGTTTCCGTGCTCGATGACCCGCTCGCCTTCGGCTACAACGTGTTCACAACCAACTTTGACGAAGTGATCTCGGCAGACGATCTGTGCGAGCCGGAAGAGCTTGAACGCCTGCGCGCCTTTCTCGACAAGCACCTGCAAAGCCTGCACGGGGCCGTCGCCCGGTTGGCCAACCGCCTGCAGCGGCGCCTGCTGGCCCAACAGAACCGCGGCTGGGACTTCGATCTCGATGAGGGCCTGCTCGATGCATCGCGTCTGCCACGCGTCATCACCGATCCCATGCATGCGCTCTCGTTCAAACAGGAACGCGAAACGGACTTCCGCGATACCGTGGTCACGCTGTTGCTCGACAATTCAGGCTCCATGCGCGGCCGGCCGATCATGGTCGCCGCGTGCTGCGCTGATATCCTTGCGCGTACGCTCGAACGGTGCGGCGTCAAGGTTGAGATCCTCGGCTTCACCACCCGCGCCTGGAAGGGCGGACAGTCGCGCGAGAGGTGGCTCGCCGAGCACAAGCCGGCCTCGCCCGGACGGCTCAACGATCTGCGCCACATCATCTACAAACCCGCAGATGCGCCATGGCGGCGGGCGCGGCGCAGTCTCGGCCTGATGATGCGCGAGGGGCTGCTCAAGGAGAACATCGACGGCGAAGCGCTGGCCTGGGCGCACAACCGCTTGCTCGGACGGCCCGAGCAACGCCGTATCCTTATGATGATCTCCGATGGCGCGCCGGTTGACGATTCCACACTGTCCGTCAATTCAGGGTGTTACCTGGAACGCCACCTGCGGCAGGTTATCGAGGAAATCGAGACCCGCTCGCCCGTTGAACTGATCGCCATCGGCATCGGGCACGATGTGACCCGTTACTACCGCCGCGCCGTCACCATCACGGATGCGGAGGAACTGGCCGGCGCCATGACGGACAAGCTGGCGGAGCTGTTCGACGAAAGCCATCAGGCCGGCCCGCAAGCGCGCGGGCGCACCGCCGGCCCGGCCTCGAGGCGTCTCCATTGACCGGACCTGCAGCCCGGCCCTTCGTCCTTTTCATCTCTCTTTTTCTCGCATGCGCCGTGCCCTGCAGCGGCTCCGAGGCGCAGTCACCGCGCATGCAGCAGACAGAAGTGACCGCGCGTCCGATTCCCTTCGACGAAGACAAGCCGGACCAGACCCGCTTCGGCGAACTGCAATGGCTCGGCACGGTGCGTCTCACCTCGCCGAACCGGGCATTCGGCGGGTTCTCGGGTCTTACCCTCGACAAGACGGGCACGCGGCTGCTGGCGGTGACGGATGAGGGGAACGTTCTCTCGGCCACGCTCCAGTATGAGGGACGCCGCATAAAGGCGTTGCGCAATGCGAAGCTGGGACCCATTCGAGGCCTGCGCGGCCAGGTCTTCACGCGCAAGCGCAATCAGGACTCCGAGGCGATCGCCATGGCGGTCGCCGGGGCGGCAAAGGGCAAGATGTACGTTGCCTTTGAACGCAATCATCGCATCGCCGAGCACACCGTGTCATCGGCCGGAATGAGTTCTGCAAGACGGCTCGTGAAACTTCCCCGTGAGCTCAAGGCCGCGTCGAGCAACAAGGGTATCGAGGCGATGACGGTGGTGCGCGCCGGGCCATCGAAAGGCGCGCTGATAGCCTTCACCGAAGAGCACCTCAACGCGGACGGCAACCATATCGGCTGGCTGCTCGGTGGCCGAGCCCCGGGCCGCATTCTTCTGAAACGCCTGGGAGGGTTCGCCATCACCGATATCGCCAGCCTCAAGAACGGCGATCTCCTCATTCTTGAGCGGCGCTTCCGCCTCGTCGAGGGCGTTCGGATGCGGCTGCGCCGGGTAAAGGCAGGGAACGTGCGCGCCGGCGCGCTTCTGGAAGGAGAGGTGCTCCTGGTGGCGAACTCCCTGCAGGAAATCGATAATATGGAAGGCCTCGCTGTCCATCAGGACCGGCAGGGCCGCGACATCCTGACCTTGATCTCGGACGACAATTTCAACACGTCCTTCCAACGCACCCTGCTGATGCAGTTCGCCCTACCCAACGGTTAGCCGACCGGCGACCCGACGGGAGGCCGCGCCTTGCCGCGCTCCCGGAGGTGCCACGCGGTGAACTATCAAATCCGGGTGTTTCCATTTCCTGTCCTCGGCTGATAGAGTGATGATCCGCTCTATGTGTGGCTAGGGTTCCGCTGCCGATGGCAGGTCAGGACCGAGCGCCACGAAACGCCGCGATCTGAGTTCACAAGCGGCAGACACCTTAAAGACGAAAAAGCTAGGGGGGATAGGCGGGCGCGGCTTCCGCGCGTGCCCTGCTTCGTCCTTGAGGTGACGCTTATGACCACCCTCGCTCTCGCTCTTGTCCTCGCGGCCGCCTGTTGTCATGCCACGTGGAATTTTCTGGTCAAACGAATTAATGGCGGACCAGAGCTCATCTGGCTGTTGTCCCTGATCTCCACGCCGATTTTTCTCCCCTTCGCTATCGGCTCCGTGCTCTATCAGGAACCCGATCTCGGCTGGTACGAAATCGCATTCTGTGTCGGCAGCGCACTGATCCACATGGCTTACTTCCTCCTGCTTCAGCAGGGATATCGCCACGGCGACCTGTCGCTTGTCTATCCGACAGCCCGGGCAACAGGGCCCTTTCTGTCGACCGTCTTTGCGGTCATCGTGCTTGGCGAACACATGACTCCGCAGATTGCCACGGGCGGTCTGGCGATCATTGTCGGCATTGTGTTCCTGACCGGCGGCTTCGGAGGACGGGCAAAACACGCAACACGTTCATTGCTTTTCGGTGTGGCAATCGGCTCTCTGATCGGCAGCTATACGGTTTGGGATGCATACACCGTCCGCACCCTTCTTGTTCCGCCGCTGTTGCTCGAATACGCATCGATTCTGATGCGCCTCGCCATTCTCTCGCCGTTCGCCATAAGGCGGAGAGATTTGGTCAAGCGACACTGGCAGGAACATCGTGTCGGGGTCATCACGGTGGCCGTTTTGGGTCCCCTCGCCTACATCTTCGTTCTCGTTGCGCTCGTCTTCACGCCGGTCGTCTACGTCGCTCCCGCACGGGAGGTCAGCGTGCTGATCACGGTCGCGATCGGCACGCTCCTGCTCAAGGAAGGCGATTTTTCCAAGCGTATGGGCTGGGCCACCCTGATCCTTGCCGGGATGGTCCTCCTCGCCGTGTCGTAAACCACAAAATACCGACGCGGACGGCGGTTCTGGTGAATCGTGCTAACGTCACAGGCAAGGAGACCTGACGGTGACAGCATTTGCGCAACTGCCGCTCAGGCAAGTGCAACAGGCGCCTGCCGAGAGCCCGCCTGCGGGTGAGGCTCCAGTTGCGGATGCGCCGGAGAAAACACCGGCCGAGCCGGCGGCCATCGAAACGCCGGACTTTTCGCTGGACGAGGCCATCACCGAAGTGATGGACACCGCGCTTGCCGTCGGCGCCGAACTGGCTTCGACCTGGACCCTGATTCAGATCGGTGTGGTCCTTCTGTGCTATGTCGCCGCCCGCATTGTGTCGAATGCGCTGACGCCTGTTTTTGAAGAGCGCATGCGCCGCATCGAGTCGCAGCCGCAACTGCTCCGCGTTCTCGTCATCCCGCTCAGGCGTCTGACCTGGATTCTGTTCGCGCTGTCCCTGTGGCTTGCCGCTTTTGCGCTGCGCGAAGTGACATGGCCGAGCCGCAGCTATTACATCGGCATTGCCGCGACCATCGTCTTCGTCGGCGTGATCATCGCACTGATCTCTCGGTTCATCCGCAACCGCTCGCTGGCGACACCTTTCTTCTATGCCGCCTGGGCAGTCGCAGCCCTTTACATCGTCGGCCTGCTGGACGAGACGCTGGCGGCGCTCGATGCAATCGCATTCTCAATCGGAACGTTCAGACTGTCTGTGCTCGCCATCATCAAGGCAGTGCTGCTGCTCACCGTGCTCGCCTGGCTCGCAACGATTATCGGCAATTTCACCGAACGGCGGCTCAAACGGAGCGAGGACATTGCACCCGCGCTTCAGGTGCTGATCGCCAAGTTCGTGAAGTTCACGCTTCTCACCGTCGCGGTGCTTGCGACCATCTCTGCGGTCGGCATCGATCTGACGGCACTCACCGTGTTCTCCGGCGCGCTCGGCCTGGGCATCGGATTCGGCCTGCAGAAGGTCGCGTCGAACCTGATCAGCGGCGTCATCATCCTGTCGGACCGCTCCATCAAACCGGGCGACGTGATTTCGCTCGGCGACACGTTCGGCTGGATCAACGCGCTCAAGTCGCGCTACGTGTCGGTCATCACGCGCGACGGCGTCGAGTATCTCATTCCGAACGAGAGTTTCGTTTCCGAACAGGTCGTCAACTGGTCCTACAGCACACGGAACGTCCGCCTCGAAATCAAGTTCGGCGTGAGCTATGACGCCGACCCGCATGAGGTGCGCAAGCTGGCCATGGAGGCGGTGGGACAGATCGACCGGGTGATCGACCGGCCGGGTCCGGTGTGCCACGTGATCGGCTTCGGGGATTCGTCCGTCGATTTTGTGCTTCGGTTCTGGATTCGCGATCCGAAGAACGGCCTGACAAATGTCCGCGGCCAGGCATTCCTCGCCCTGTGGGATACGTTCAAGGCACACGGTATCGAGATCCCCTATCCGCACAGGCACCTGATTTTCGATGACGGTTCAACCGGACTCGCGCCGGCGGCTTCTCGCAAACCGGCTACAGTCCGCAAACCCGCCGCGCGGAGGGCCCGCAAGCCGAAGCCGGTATCCTGAACAACTCCACGGCTGGCGGCTTCAGGCGCGTTTCAGGATCAACGAGAAATTGTTGGCCGGCATGTCGATCACACGCTCCAGCCGCAAGCCGTGCTTCGCCCCGACCTGCTCGATGTCCGCCATATCGCGCACGCCCCATTCAGGGTCCTGCGCATGGAGCCAATCCTCGAACCGGGCGTTGCTCGGCGCAGTGTGCGCGCCGTCACGTTTGTAGGGTCCGTAGAGATAGACAAGACCACCCGGCACCAGAAGGCGCGCGGCGCCTCCGAGCAACCCGTCAACAAGCAGCCACGGTGCGACGTGGATCAGATTGATGGCAACGACCGCATCGAACTGCCGGTCGAGCGCACCCGACCAGCCCGGGTCCATGACATCGACATCGAGAGGCGCTTGCAGATTCTCCAGGCCCGCATCATCCCGCCAGGCGTGAATGCTTGCCCGCGCGCCGGCATCGCGATCGCTGGGCTGCCAGACGATCTGAGGCAACGCGCGCGCAAAATGGCAGGCGTGCTGGCCGCTGCCGCTCGCGATCTCCAACACCTTGCCCGTACCGGGAAGGCATTGCCTCAGCACGTCAAGAATGGGCGCGGCGTTCCGCTCCGCCGCGGGCGCATGCTGCTTCAGCCTGTGTTGCGTGTCCGGACCTTCGCCCACTTACGAGGCGGCGGTTTGCGCTTTTTCGACCTGCCGCTTGATGCGGCGCGCCTTGAGCGACAGTTCCGCATTCTTGGCCTTGGCCAGAAAGGCATCAAGACCGCCGCGATGCTCGACGGTGCGTAGCGCGCTGGCGCTCACTTTCAGCCTGACGTTCCGGCCGAGCGCCTCGCTCATGAGGCTCACATTGCACAGATTGGGCAGGAAGCGCCGCCGCGTCTTGTTGTGCGCGTGGCTGACATTGTTTCCGGCGAGTACGGCCTTGCCGGTCAGTTCACAACGCCGCGACATGGTTCTGCTCCTCGAAACTTGTAATTCCACTCCGCATTTGCGGACGGCGCGATGGTATACGAGGCCCGGGAACAGCCGTCAAGCGACACGGCCGCCTTCCACCTTGTGTTTGTGCGACTCGGCGAACTGGTGCATGGTGGGCGCGGCTCAAACACATAATTGTCGAATTCCCGGAATAACCAAGGCAAGTCTGTGGCCCGCTGGCACGACTTGCGAGATGCGACGCGATTCAATGAGGACGACTGACGCCATAAGAAGGGGAAAAACCCTTGCGATCTCCGGCGTTGTCGCGCTTGCCGGGGTCGTGTTTGTGCCTCCGTCCTCCGATGCGGTCACGGCAGCGCCAACGCATGCACGCCTCGCCGCGGTCTATTCCATTCGCTTTGCGGGCGTGAAGCTGGGCGAGTTCGAAGTCTGGTCGAACGTCAACGAGGAAAGCTATTCGCTGCGCGGCCAGGGTGAGCTTAAATTCCTCACCAAATTCCTGTTCGAGATCAAGGGCGGGACCACGACCGCTGGAGCCGTAACCAAGAACGGTCCGAAGCCTGCATCGTTCGCCTTCAACTTCAAGACCAAGAAGCGGAAAGGCGAACTTGCGATGATGTTCGAGAACGACTCGGTCTCATACGTCATGGCCAAACCGCCCTTCTCCAACAGTTCTAAGACCATTCCCGTGACCGATGCACACGTCAAAGGCGTGCTTGACCCGCTCAGCGCCATCTTCTTCACCGCCAAGACCTCAAGGCGCAACAAGGACGGCTCTGTCTGCCCCGGGCGCGTTCCGGTGTTCGACGGAAAGCAGCGCTTCGATCTGGTGCTGACGCACAAGAAGACGATTCAGGTCAAGAAGAAGCGCCGGAAGAAGGGTTACAAGGGACCGGCGGTTGTCTGCCGGATCAAGTATGAGCCCATCGCCGGTTACAAGCCGGACAATTCCGGCGTGCAGTTCATGGCCGCGACAGACGAGATGGAGGTCTGGCTGATCGAGGTGCCGAAGAACGGGATGTACATCCCCTATCATGTGTCGGTTCCGACTCCGTACGGCAAGGCGTCGGCAACGTCCACCGCGTTCCACGTCGAAATCCCCGGCTTTAAGAAGTTCGCCGTCGTCCGCTGAGGGGGTGGCGTGCGTCCATGCGGCGCATATGTTAACGCCTTGCTCCCGGGTGAGGCGATTTGTCAAATTCACAGCGGTTCGGAAGTTAACGGAACGGCCTGAAAATCAATATCTTGTATGGAACAAGTGATGAAAATTAATGTTCCCCTGATTCGGACATGGTTCGTTCGCGTGTTATTCGAAGTGTTAATAACCCGGGATGACTCAAGACCCGATGGAGCCGCCGCCATTTGGCCCATTCTGGAAAGCCTGTTAACAATCGGTGGAAAACACCGGCTTGCTTTTGACCCGGGCGCGAGCGGTTGAGGCCAAAACACTGAAACGGATTCAAGATATCGTAGTGAACGAAGGTTGAATCTCTCAGAGTCAGCGATTCGGGCCGGGTTCGTTCCATAATTGTTCCAATTCTTAAGAGAAGCGCATAATTCCGTCTCATATTCTGCGCTATCAGTTGCCCTTCGCGGGGCTGGGGTCTCCAAGACATGAATGATGCAGTGTTCCCGAATGGTGAGCGTGGCCGCGGTGTAACGGCCGTTCTCGGGCCGACCAACACCGGCAAGACGCACCTCGCGATCGAGCGCATGCTCGGTCACGAGAGCGGTATGATCGGTTTGCCGCTGCGGCTGCTGGCGCGCGAGGTCTACGACAAGGTTGTTGACCGGGTGGGCCCGGCAAACGCCGCGCTGATAACGGGCGAGGAGAAAATCGTCCCCTCCGCGCCGCGTTACTACGTTTGCACCGTCGAGGCGATGCCGCGGGATCTCGATGTGGAGTTCCTGGCGGTCGACGAAATCCAGCTGGCTGCCGATCCGGAACGCGGCCATGTATTCACCCGCCACCTGCTTCATGCCCGGGGCACGTCGGAAACGCTGATGCTTGGCGCAGCGACGATGAAGGGCGCGATCACCGACCTGCTGTCCGGCGTCAACATCATCTCCCGACCGCGGCTGTCGGAACTGTCCTACGCCGGTCAGAAGAAGGTCTCGCGCCTGCCGCGCCGCACGGCCGTGGTCACGTTCGCCGTCAGCGAACTCTACGCCATCGCCGAACTGGTCCGGCGCCAGCGTGGCGGCGCCGCGGTCGTACTTGGGGCGTTGAGCCCGAAGACGCGAAACGCGCAAGTCGAGCTTTACCAGAGCGGTGAGGTCGATTTTCTCGTCGCGACCGACGCCATCGGCATGGGGCTCAACCTGGATATCGACCACGTTGCCTTTGCTTCGCTCCACAAGTTCGACGGACAGGAGCACCGCGAGCTGACCAACGCGGAAATCGGTCAGGTTGCGGGACGGGCGGGCCGTCACACCAACAGCGGAACATTCGGTATGACCAGCAAGGTCGAGCCCTTCGACCAGATGCGCGTCGCAGCGCTTGAGGCGCACGAATTCGAACCGGTCAAGAAGTTGCAATGGCGGAACGGACAGCTGGACTTCAGCACGCTGGCGCATCTGAACGAGAGCCTGCGCGCGGAGCCGGAGCACGCGCGTCTGACCCGCGGCCGCATGGTCGACGACCTGATCGCATTGGAGAACCTGTCCAGGGAAGAGAGCGTGAAGGCGAAAGCCGTGGCACCGGCGGCGATCCGCCAGCTCTGGGACGTTTGTCAGATCCCGGACTACCGCAAGATCTCGGCGGTTGACCATGCCGAACTCCTGACCCGGATCTACGACCAACTCATGAATGATCCGGGCCAGATCTCCGAGGACTGGCTGTCGGAGCAGGTCGGCCACGCCGACAATACGAGCGGCGACATCGACGCCCTCGCAAACCGCATCTCCCACATTCGCACCTGGACGTTCGTATCCCACCGGTCCGACTGGCTCGCCGACCCGCGGCACTGGCAGGAACGCACGCGCGCGATCGAAGACAAACTGTCCGATGCCTTGCACGAGCGCCTCACACAGCGCTTCATTGACCGCCGTACCAGCGTGCTCATGAAGCGGTTGCGCGACAAGGATGCGCTCAACGCGGAGATAGAGGCCGACGGCTCCGTTTACGTGGAGCGACACTTCGTCGGCAAACTCAACGGATTTCGGTTCACGCCGGACACCACATCCGGCGACGTGCACGGGAAGGCGGCGCGACATGCCGCCGCGAAGGTCCTTGCCGAGGAGCTCTCCGAACGCGCCGCGCGGCTTGCAAAAGCGGAACCTGAGGCTCTGACCCTGACTCGCACCGGCGAGATCATGTGGGAGGGCGCAGCGATCGGCCGGCTTGCATCCGGCGAAGCCAAGCTGTCGCCCACGATCTCCCTGTTCGCCGATGACCATTTAAGCGCCCCGGACCGGGCACAAATCGAAGCGAAGCTCTCGCACTGGCTCGGCGCGCTCATCGAGGAGCGGCTTGCACCTCTTGTTCAGCTGGCCAAGGCGGAGGATGTGTCGGGTCTCGCACGGGGCGTCGGCTTTCAGCTTGTCGAGAATTTCGGCATGCTCAAACGTGATGACGTCGCGGATGATATCCGTACGCTTGACCAAGATGCGCGTGGGCAATTGCGCCGCTATGGCGTGCGGTTCGGCGCCTTCAACATCTTTCTGCCCGCACTGCTGAAGCCTGCCGCGTCGGATCTGGCATTGTTGCTGTGGGCCCTGAACGACGGGCCTGCCCATCACATCGAAGCGGAGGCATTGCCGGAGCCTCCGCGCGAAGGGCTGACGTCTGCCGCCGCCGACACCAAGCTTCCAGATGCGTTTTACCGGACGGCTGGGTTCCATCGCTGCGGCCAGCGCGTTGTGCGCATCGACATGCTCGAAAGGCTGGCCGACATGATACGGCCGCTCATTGCCTGGCGGGCCCCAAAGGACGATCACGCCAAGCCGGACGTGGCGGGCGAAGATGGCGAACAGACAAAGGAACCGCAAAAAGGTTCAGGCCAGGATGCGCCACAGCCGGCCGAGACACCGCCAACGGCAACGAAGGCGCCGGACGTGAAGACGCCCGATATCCCGGCAGGCGCGACCGGCGATGGCGGCTTCCGCATAACGCCGAACATGATGTCGATCGTCGGATGCTCGGGAGAGGAGTTCGCCGAGGTCCTCAAAGAACTCGGGTTCCGGCGTGAGCGCAAACCGGCCTCCGGCAAAGCCGATGCCACCGTTCCGCCCGCGACTGACGCAAAACAGGCGCGGCAGGAGGCCGTCCAAGGCGAGACCGATCCCCTTGATGAGGCGGTGGCCGATGAAATCTGGCGTCCGCGCAGAAAGCGGCGGCCCGGCCCGCCGCGGGGCGCAAAACGGAGGGCCGCCCCCCCGGGCAAGGGTGCACGCGACCGCAAGGGTCGCGCCGCGTCGTTCAAGCCACGGAAACCCGCGTCGAAGCCGAAGCCGCGCCGCGAGGCGGACCCGGACTCGCCGTTCGCCGCCCTGAAAGACCTCAAGCGCGACCTGCAGGCCCGCGCCAAAGACCGTGTCTGAACGCCGCGAAGGACGCAGCCAGCGGCTGGACAAGTGGCTCTGGTTCACGCGTGTCGCGAAAACGCGGTCCCTCGCCGCCCGGCTGATCGGCACCGGCAAGGCGCGCGTCAATCGCGTGCGCGCATCACGGCCGAGCCAGACCGTTCGTCCGGGAGACGTCGTCACGCTGATGATCCACGGACGTGTCCGTATTCTGAAGGTCGTGGATGGCGGCACCCGTCGCGGCCCCGCGGCCGAAGCGGCCACACTTTACGAAGATTTGAGTCCGGCCCGCCAACCCGGAAAATCGGAGGCGCCGTCCGCCGCCGACCCGGCCGCAAGGGTCAAGGGATCCGGCCGTCCGACCAAACGCGACAGGCGCCGCATCGATGCGTGGGTCTCAAACCACGCACATCCGGCGCACGATCCTGACGCGCCCTAGAAGTCACCGCTTGAGCGTGCCTGCCGATTGGTCTAGTAAGTCGCCCGGCTTCACAGTACGCCAGAACGACATATTGACTGCCAATGCCCCGGCCACATATTCACTTTGGTGCCGGCGCGTACACAGTGAAGGTGGAGATGCCTGTATGACGTATATCGTCAACGAGAATTGCATCAAATGCAAATACACCGATTGCGTGGAGGTGTGTCCCGTCGACTGCTTCTACGAAGGCGAGAACATGCTGGTGATACATCCCGACGAGTGTATCGACTGTGGCGTCTGTGAACCGGAATGTCCCGTGGAAGCAATCCAGCCGGATACCGAGCCGGATCTTGAAAAGTGGCTGGAGGTCAATCGCGACTATTCGGAAAAGTGGCCGAACATCACGGCGAAGAAAGACCCGCCCTCGTCCGCCGACGATTTTGTCGACGAGAAGGACAAGTTCGACAAGTATTTTTCGGCCAATCCCGGCGAAGGCGACTAGAGCATCATGCGTTCAGATTGACGCGTTTCGTCGCGAAATCCGAACGCATAAAGATGCTCTAACACTTCAAGAAAGATATAGAGCAAATTTATCCGATTAGGTTGAAACAGGGTGAGTCAACCTAATCGGATTTTGCTCTAGGACGGACGTTACGGAGCCTCGCGCCAGATATACGGAAAAGCGAGGCAAATCGCGGCCGACGCGGCCGAAAACGGACATTTTGCGTTAACCATACGCGGCCAATTGCCCGTGCAGGCACGACAATTTGTGACGCAAACCACGTGACCCGCTTCCGATTTTGCTAAAATTGTGTTACATTCATGTTCGAAATGGCGCAGTGAGCCGTGGGAGCAGAATGAACCGTCCGGATTGGGGCGGATTTTTTTTCGACCCACATCAAGAGCCGAGCAGAATGAACCCAGGAATGGCTCGCGATTGGATCTGCAAAAAGCAGCAGCGCCATTTGGAGCGGGAGGAACAAACCGGCAGATGTCCTGCGGATACCCTCCCGGTTTTGCAGGGAAGACGGCGCAGGTCTAGCGGATGTTTCTGCCGTCTTTTCATTGCCTGCCATAGCGGGTGACGTGAGGCTGCGCCGGCGGCACGATGCGTGCCGCCGCCACAAACGACTTGAGAGTGAGAAAGAGAGCGTATGACCGCCAAGAAAAAACCACAGCAGAGAAAAGGTTTTCGTACGAACGAGCAGATCGTTTATCCGGCTCATGGCGTCGGACGGATCATTTCGATTGATGAAGAAGAAGTCGCAGGCGCAAAGCTTGAGCTGTTCGTCATCAATTTTGAGAAGGACAAGATGACCCTTCGCGTGCCTACCGAAAAGTCAGAGCAGGTCGGAATGCGCAAGCTGTCCGAGGAGTCGGTGGTCAAGAAGGCGCTGACGACACTCAAGGGCAAGGCGCGGGTCAAGCGGACGATGTGGAGCCGGCGCGCGCAGGAGTATGAGGCCAAGATCAATTCCGGAAGCCTGGTTTCGATCGCCGAGGTCGTTCGTGACCTCTACAGGTCGGAGTCTCAGCCGGAACAGTCGTATTCCGAGCGCCAACTCTATGAAGCCGCGCTTGACCGTATGGCACGCGAGATCGCAGCCGTGCAAAAACTCGATGAGGAAAGCGCGGTGGCAAAAATCGATGAATACCTGTCGAAAAGCGCACGCGCTATCCAGGCAGCGCAGGACAGTGACGCCGCGCAGGCGGCCGCCTGAACGCGTCGTACCGACCAGTCCTGATTCAGTATTCAACCCCGATGCGCGATGCGCGTCGGGGTTTTCATATTGGCTCCCCGTCCGCGGCAAACCGCGAACTCAAGTCCTGATCGCCACGTCGCACGCGAAATCAGCCATTTTCTTCCCTGCAACAGTAAGAAGCACGCCGCGATCCTTTCAGGATACGGACGTTTTCTGGTGACTGCGGTCAACCAGATATTCACCACTTGCAAATAGCTTCGAGCTGTAAGTCATTCGCCGCACCGAATCGTCGCAAATCAGGGTCTTATGCGGACCCGGTAACGAGGTCAGTCCGGCGTCCGGATTTTGGCAGACGGGCCCCTGCGATGGATTCGACAGACCAACAGCCGATTTCGCCGCCATCGGGCAACGACAGTCTGCGCGACGCGATAGGTCATTTCACGCGGCACTCGCGAATGCTCAGTGCGCTGCAGATGATGGTCGAAAGCCACCTCCTGGTCTCGGTGACCGATCGTGCCGGGCGCATCATCTACGCCAATGACAGGTTCTGTGAGGTCAGCAGATATACGCGCGACGAACTCATTGGGCAGACCCACCGCGTACTCAAGTCCGACCATCACCCGGCGGTCTTCTACGAGGAAATGTGGTCGACCGTCGTTTCCGGGAAGACCTGGACAGGAACCATCAAGAACCGCGCGCGTGACGGGTCGCCGTACTGGGTGCAATCGACGATCAATCCCGTGTTTGACGCTGAAGGTCGCATTGTCGGCTTTGCGGCCATTCGCACGGACGTCTCGGAGCAATATGTGTTCGCCGATGACGACGGCCGTGAGGCGGAGCACACGCTCAGAACCCTGAAAACGGCGATCGACTGCATCGACAGTTCCCTTTGCATCATCGATCCCACGGGAAAGGTCCTGCTCGCGAACAAGGCGCAGTCGGAACTCTACCCCGATTCCGCGGCCAGGACCGGTGCTCAGCTGGACATCACCGAAACGCTGAGGAAAAGACGCCCGGATCTGTCCGAAGCGGAAGTCGCGGCCTATTCCGCCAAAATGTTCAAAACGAACACGGAGGAGCAACGGCGCCTTCCGGACGGGCGGACGATCCTTGTGGCACGAACCGTCACACCGGACGGTTACATCATCGGACATCACACGGACATCAGCGCGCCCGTGGCGCAGAACGAGTTGCTTGAAGCCCAGGCCGCGGCGATGGACCTCATGACCACCGTCGCCGCCGAGGCAAACGAATCCAAGGACGCGGAACTCGCTTATGCGAACTGCCTCACGCGCATCTGCGATTTCACCGGCTGGGAAGTCGGTCACGTCCACCTTCCCTCCAATGACGGTCCGGCGAAATCGCGGCCGGCAGGGTCCTGGTATTGCTCCGATCCCGAGCGCTTTGAACCTTTCAAGGAGGCGCTGGAAGCATCCTCTGAAACCCGGCAACCGGGACTTCCGCAACGGGTGTTTGACACCGGCAGACCGGTCTGGCTGCGCGACATAACAACCGAGCCGGGTTTTCCTCACGCCGATGCTGCGCAAGGTTCCGGCATTGTCGGAGGCTGCGCGTTTCCGGTGTACGTAGGCGAGCAAATCGTCGCTGTTCTTGAGTTCTACGCCTCACAGCCAATCGAGCCCGGTCCAACGCTGGAAGACGTACTCACATATGTCTGCACACAGATGGGCCGTGTGGCCGAACGCGATCGTGCCGAGAAAGAACTCATGAAGCGCGTCGCCGCCGAGCTCAAACGCTGGGACAGGCGGCTTGTTGAACAGAATCAGCGCTTCAATGCCGCGCTTGAGAACATGTCACAGGGCCTGTGCATGTTCGACGCTGACGAACGGCTGATCGTGTGCAATGAACGCTATTCGGCCCTGTACGGTTTGACGGCGGATCTGGTTAAGCCGGGCACGACGCTGAGCGAGATTGTCCGGCATCGCATCGACAACGGGCTTTACGCCGAGGGCAGCCCGGAAGCCTACATCAAGGAGCGCCAGGCGTGGGCCCGCACCAAGATCGTCGAGCGCGCGCTACACCACCTCAGTGACGGCCGCGTCCTCGCCGTCTCCAAACGCCCGCTTCCCGGCGGTGGCTGGGTCTCGACGCACGATGACATTACCGAACAGCACGAAGCACAGAAGGCGCTCCAGCAGAGCCGCGAGATGTCGTCGAAGGCGTTCCGGGCAAGCCCGGCAGCCATGGCCATAACCGAGTTGGCGGATGGCTCATATCTCGATGTGAACGAGACCTGGATGACCCTGCTTGGCTACGACCATGCCGAGGCCCTGGCAAGCTCGGCAGTCGAACTCGGCATCTGGATAAACCCGGACGAACGCCATCGATTCCTGGATCAGATCAACACCAGCGGGTCGGTACGGAGTTTCGAGGCGCAATTTCGCACCAGGGACAACCGTGTGCTCGACGTTCTCGTTTCCGGCGAACGCCTCGAGCTCGAAGGCACCTCCCGGCTTCTCGCAGCCGCAACCGACATCACCGAGCGCAAGCGCACTGAGAAAGCCCTGGTCGAGAGTCAGGAGTTGTTCCTGAAGGCCTTCCAGCTCAGTCCGGTCGCGCTCGCCATTTCGGATCCGGACAACGGGTCGTATTCCGACGTCAACGACGCGTGGATGGAGATGTTCGGATTCAGCCGGGAAGAGGCGCGACAGAGTACTGCGCTCGATCTTGGCATCTGGGTCAATCCCGAAGACCGCCAACGGCTCCGCGGGCTTATGCGCACGTCGGGCGGCTCAGTGCGCGATTTTGAGGCCATCCAGAGGAAAAAAGACGGCACACTTCTCAATGTCCTCATTTATTGCGGCTACGTCGAGGTCCGCGGCGAAATGCTCCTGTTCTTCGCAATTCACGACATCACTCAACGCAAGAAAGCCGAGAAGGCGCTCCGGTTCAGCGAGCAACGCTTCAAGAACCTGATTGAAACACTGAATGTCGTTCCCTGGCGTTTCAATCCGGCGACCATGGCCTTCACCTATGTCGGACCGCAGGCGGAGGAGATGTTCGGCTATCCGATCGAGGACTGGTACCACGAGAATTTCTGGATCAACAGCATACACCCGGATGACCGGGAGAAAACCATTCAGACCTGCACCGAGGCCACCGAGCGGTGCGAGGATCATGATTTCGAATACCGAATGCTCAAGGCGGACGGTGGCGAGGTTTGGATACGGGATATCGTCTCTGTCGTGGCGGAAGACGGACAGGTGATCGAGCTGCGCGGCATCCTGATGGACATCAGCGCCCGCAAGCGCGCGGAGCTTGCGCTTCGCCAGTCGGAGCAACGATTCAAGGACATTGCCGAGGTCTCCTCGGACTGGATTTGGGAATGCGACGAAGAGTTGCGCTTCACCTATTTTTCGGAACGCTTCCTCGAGATCACGGGCGTGCAGACAATGGATTTGCTTGGCAAGACACGCACCGAAATCGGGCGCAAGGGCGACGCGGATTGGGCAAGGCATATTGCCGATCTTGAAGCACGGAAGCCGTTTCGTGATTTCCGGTACAGCATCAAGACCGAACGCGGACGCCGCCACTGGTCGGTAAGCGGGCGCCCCGTATTCGATGAGTGCGGAACGTTCAGGGGCTACCGCGGAACCGGCGCGGATCTCACACACGAGGTCGAGGCCGAGCGCGAGCTCATCCGCCACCGCGACCATCTTCAGGAGCTGGTCAACGAGGCAACCGCCGAGCTCAAGACCCGCGCGGAGGAACTTCGCCAGGCCCTGGAAAAGGAGAAGGAGCTCAACGAGCTGCAGCGCCAGTTCGTGTCCATGGCCAGTCACGAGTTCAGAACCCCTCTGGCGATCATCGACAGCGCCGCACAGCGGTTGCGCCGCCGCGCCGGGCAGGCCGAGTCGACCGACGTGAACAAACGCGTGGACAAGATAAGGAGCGCGGTCGGCCGGATGACCCGCCTGATGGAAAGCACCCTCATTGCAGCGCGGCTCGATGCCGGTCGCCCGACCATCCAGGTTGATGACTGCGCGATAGCCGACCTGATCCGCGAGATATGCGACCGTCATCAGGAAATAGCCGAAAGCCATCGCATTTCATGCCAGCTGCATGAGCTTCCGCAGACCATCAAGGCCGATCCCCTGGCACTCGAGCAGATATTTGCCAACCTGCTCTCCAACGCCGTCAAATATGCCCCGGATGCGCCGGACATTCATGTTGTCGCGCATTGTGACGCGGGGCACATCGTAATCCGCGTGCGCGATCAAGGTGTTGGTATCGATCAAGACGAACTGCCGAGGATGTTCCAGCGATTCTTCCGGGCCCGCACATCTGCCGGAATAGCGGGGACCGGCATTGGTCTTAACCTCGTAAAAACTTTAGTTGAGTTACATGGTGGCTCGGTAGAGGTCGAAAGCAAGAAGGGTCAAGGCAGCCTTTTCACAGTCCGACTGCCGGTTGACGGACCCGGGGCAGCGAAGGACGGCGAAACCAAAGCGGCATGACTGACGCGGAATCCGCGCGAGAGGAGAAACGTATGGCCGCCACTATTCTAGTAGTCGATGACGAAGCCCTCCTGCGAGAGGACATCGTCGAAGAGCTCGAGGATGAGGGCTATCGCGTGCTTCAGGCGAGCGACGGCCACGAAGGCTTGAAGCAGATTCTGCAACACCGCCCCGACCTCGTCGTGTGCGATATCACGATGCCGCGCAAGAACGGTTATGAGCTCCTCAAGGAAGTCCGGGGCGATCACGGCATCTCCGCGGAAATGCCGTTCATTTTCCTGTCAGCGCTTGCGGACAAGCAGCACGTGGTTGCAGGCCTGAAGCTCGGCGCCGACAATTATCTGACCAAACCGGTGGATTTCGATGTGTTGCGGATCAAGGTCAAGGCGTGTCTGCGTCAGGTTGACCGGATTCGCACGACCGTCATGACCGGCCCTAACGACGAAGTGCTGCTCGACTGCTGAGACCGAACACACAGGCTTTCACTGACGCGCGCGTGCCAGCACTTCGACCTGCTCCGGGTGCGTGACCTTGATCGCCGGGCCGTTCCAGCTTTCGATCCAGCCGCGCACACGTATGGTCCTGCCTTCGAGATTCTCCAGATCGACATCGGAATTCCGAAATCTGCGGCGGTCCTTTGCGGCGATGGCCACGGTGAAGTCGCGTCGCCAGTCGTCGCCGAAGTTCAGAAATGTCCATTGCGGTCTCACCGCAACCGCGCGCACGTCCCCTTCGACAATCTGAAATTGCAGACGGCGTTTAGACAGGGCCTCGGTGTCGGCAGCGGGAATGGTTGCGAACCTGCCCCGATCCCATAATCCAACCCGGTTGGCGCGTGCTCTGTCTTCCAGGCGCTGCAAGTCCCGCGCGCAGGCGCGATGGCGTGAGAATGAAGCCGCGCGCGCCAGACCCGCCGAGATCAGATGCGCCTGCACCCAGATGCGCTCCTCGCCGCGCAACACGAAAACATGTGCCATTAGCCTGTCGTGTCGGTCTCGCTGCGCCTCGCCCTCCGCGGCACGCAGCTCGAGGCCGGCAGATGCAATGAGTTCCGAAAGAGCGCGGCGCGCACGCTCCGCCGGTGGCCACGGCTCCGGCTTCTTCCACCAGGACGGAGTTTGCGGTGGCAGGACGCCGATCAGGCGCACCTCGCTGCCGTCTTCGAGGCGCAGTGTCTGCGCATCCAGAACTTCGCCGGCACGAGCCGTTTCTTGAACCGCCGTGGCGCACGCCGCATGCGCCGCGGGAGACGCAAGGACTGCGGAACCGGAAAGAAGAGCCGCAAGGACCAGGCCCGACGTTCGCCCAGATCGGTCCCGAGATGTCACGGCTGGTCATCCTCATGGATCGAACTCGCCTTCATCAGATGAATATCGTCACGCCGCAGGGAAACGCCAATTCTCTCACCTGGCGCCAGGGAATTGCGCGTCGCCGCGTGCGACGAAATCGACATGAACAGGGGATGCGTCTCATAGCCTTCCACATTGATCGCAACCAGAACCGTTTCGCCCAACCGGACCATGCTCTCGATACGGCCGTGCACCGGGTTCTCCCGTATCCCGCGAGACGGCTTGACGCGGCGATGCAGAATGACGCTTCCGGTCGGAATGACCCAATCGACGGTTTCTCCCACAGCGAATGTGTCGCGGAACAGCACCTCGATCTTGTTGTCGCCCCATTGCAGCCGGATCGTGCCCGCGCGCTTGCTCCGCTCCAGAACCTCGGCGGCAAAGATGTTCTTCTGATCGATGAGCCGCGCCACGCTCCGGTTCGCGGGCCGCGTCAGAATTTCAAAGGTCGGTCCATCCTGCAGCGTCTGGCCGTGATACAGAATGCTCATCCGGTCGCTGAGCTGGACGGCTTCCTCCAGGTCATGGGTCACCAGAACAATTGGCATGCGAAGCTGGCTGCGCAACTGCCCGAGCTCGCGGTGCAACCGCTGGCGCGTCACCCTGTCCACGGCGGAGAAGGGTTCATCGAGAAGCAGGACTTCGGGATCACGCGCAAGCGCGCGGGCCAGCGCCACGCGCTGCTGCTGCCCGCCCGAAAGTTGCGCGGGCCGGCGCAACTCGAGCCCTTCAAGCCGAACCAGCTCCAGGAGTTCATCAGCGCGCCGCACGCGCGCGCGGCTCGACCCGCCGTCAAGAGCCTCCATGACATTTGCGCGCGCGGAGAGATGGGGAAACAGGGCGTAGCTCTGGAACACGAGCCCGACGCGGCGCTGGCGCGTTGGAACATTGACCCCCGTCTCGGAATCGAACCAGAGCTGGCCGTTGCTTGAGATGCGTCCTTCGGTGATCCGGTTCAGACCCGCAATCGCCCGCAGGATTGTCGATTTGCCGCTTCCCGAGGGCCCGACCAGCGCAAGCACCTCCCCCGGCGCGCAGCTCACCCGGGCGTCCAGGGGAATGGGAACCTGTTGCCGGAGACGGACGTCCAGCCCTCCGGTCCGCTCAGTTGCGTCCGGCATCGGCCTTCTTCGTCACAATGTTCGCGACCGTGATGGCAACCAGCGAGATCACCAGAAGAAGCGCCGACATGGCGCCGGCGGCCGCGTTGTCGAACGCCTGCACCCGGTCGTAGATCTCGATGGCGGCGGTACGGGTCTCGCCCGGAATGCTGCCCCCCACCATCAACACCACGCCGAACTCGCCGATTGTGTGCGCGAAGACGAGCACAAACGCGGTCATGATGCCGGGCCAGGCAAGCGGGAGCTCAATCCGCCAGAGGATGCGCCACGGACTCATGCCACAGCATGCCGCAGCGTCGCGGACTTCGGTGGAAATAGATTCGAACGCCCGCTGCATCGGCTGCACCGCAAACGGGAGATTGAAAATCAGGGACGCGATGAGGATCCCTTCGAAGGTAAAGACAAGGGGTGTTCCAAAGGCCTCCTCGTAGACTTGCCCGATTGGCGAGGCGCGCCCCATGCCGACGAGCAGATAGTAACCGAGCACCGTCGGCGGCAGCACCAGCGGCAGCGTCATCGCGGCTTCGACCAGCCCGCGCCCCGGGTAACGCCGCCACGCGAGATGGCGCGCAATGAACATGGCTGTAGGCAGCAGGAGCAGGACGGTCCAGCCGGCGAGTTTCACGGAGAGCAGAAAGGCGGTCCAATCCATGGCCGGTCACCCCTCCGCCGGCTCAGCAAAACCGTGGCGTGAGAAAACCTCGCGCGCCTTCTCACTGCTCAGGAACGCATATAAGCGCTTCGCCCCTTCACCCGCGGAGGGCAACAAAACCATGCGATGGCGCACCGGCGCATGCGCATCCTGCGGGATCGTCTCGTGCGCACCCCGAGCTGCGACTTTGGGATCGACCGCGAGTGAGAGTGAGATGAGCGCACCGTCGCAAGACCCGGATGCGGCGAACTGCGCCGCCTGCGAGACGTTCTCGCCGAACACGAGCCGCGGGCGGATGGCGTCCCACAGTTCGGCCCGCTCCAGCGTCTCCTGCGCGGCGCGTCCATACGGAGCGTGGTTCGGGTTGGCAATGGCGAAGCAGCGCAACGTGTCGTCCTCCAGCGCGCGCCTGGCACCGCTGAGCGCCGGATCCAGCGAAATCGGCGAGCCCTTGGGCACAAACAGCGCCAGCCGCCCCGACGCATAACCGATACCCTCGTCGATCGTCAGCCGGTCCCGCGCAAGGTCCAGCACGAAGTCCTCGTCGGCGGAGAGAAACAGCTCAAACGGCGCGCCCTGACGGATTTGCCGCGCGAGATTACCGGACGACCCGAAGCTGAGGCGCGGCATGGCACCGGTCTCGACCGCAAACGCCGCCACCAGTTCCGGCAGGACCGAACGCAGGCTTGCCGCCGCCGCCACCAGCGGCGGGCCCGACGCCGCGGAACCGCCGGAGAGACCGGTGACGGAAAGGACACCGAAAGCGGACGTCGACAGAATACCGCCAATGACGTGACGCCGGCAGAACATGGTACGAGCCTGATTCAACGCAAATTTCCGTTGTGTTGTAGCGGCTTGCCGTGGGCCTATCAACACAACCCCGGCTCCGACGCCGCAACCGCGCGATCCATCACACAACTATCACGAGAATCACAGAGACTCACAAATGCGTTATTGAGTAAGGCTCGACAACTGACTATGGTCGATCAGGACGGTTTGTCCCGGGGGAGTTGTAAGACGTGCGTGCCGACGGCAGTGGCAAACACAACAGAACAACAAGAAGTCTGCGGCGCGGGCCCTGTTCATTGCAATTTGAACGTGTGGTGCGTTTCGTTTTTGCCACGCTGATTGCGTGGATCGTCGCCACGACGCTCACTACAACCTTTGCGCTAGCACAGCAGAGCAAGCCCGGCGTCGTCGGTCTCGGCGACCTCGTCGTGTCGGGCGCGTCCGGCACGCTCGCACCGCCTGCCGGCACGCCGCTCCCGGCAGGCGTCAACGCGCTCGACGAGACACTCATCGATCCGAACGGCGCATCCATCAAGGTGTTCGACGTCCGCAATCCCGGCTCGCCTCCCGAGGGACAGCTGATCAATGCCCCGGTCAAGTTTCAGGCCTTCGCGCGCGACATCGGGCAGGTGTTCGGGCTGGCGCTCGATGCCGCGAACCCGCCGAACATTTACGCCGCGAGCAGTTCCGTCCTCGGTCTTCAGATCGTCGTTCCGGATACGGACGGCGACGGCCGGCCTGAGCGCCTGAAGCTGGGTCAGCCCGGCGCGCAGTGGATGGACGGCCAGTTCGGCCTTGCCCGAGGCGGCGGCCCGGGAACCGTCTGGAAGATCAACGGCGAAACCGGAGAGATCACCAAGTTCGCCGACATTATCTCCGCAGGCGTGCCCAACTCCGGGCCGGGCCTCGGGAACATCGCCTATGACGCCAAGAACAGGCAGTTCTTCGTATCTGATCTCGACACCGGCCTCATCCACCGCTTGAGCATCGACGGCGCCGATCTCGGCACCTACGACCACGGCCTTCAGGGCAGGCCCGCAAACGGGCTGGAGGTGCTGCCGGACGATGCGGCGCAGCGCGCCGACATCACCAACCCGGCGTTCGACGCGGAAGATGCAAACAGCTGGGGCCTCGCCGACCCCCGGCGCCGCGTCTGGGGGCTCGCGGTCCACGGTGGCCGCCTGTATTACGCTGTCGAGGAAGGACCCCAGATCTGGTCGATTGCCATCACGGCAGACGGCGCGTTCGGATCCGACCCGCGGTGGGAGCTCGACGTTCCGTCCGACCCGAGCCCCTACCCCGTCTCCGACATCGCGTTTCAGTCGAATGGCCGCATGCTGCTGGCGCAGCGCGGCGGCATCGTCTCGCGGTACGACTACGCGCAGTATCACACGCCGCGTAAGACACGGGTCCTGCGCTACCGGCTGGAAGCTCCGGATGACACGGCAACGCCGAGCCGTTGGGTGGCGGAACCGGACGACTATCCCATCGGGTTCCCCGGCAACCATCGCAACGCCGCGGGCGGCATCGCCATCGGCTACGGCTACCGGCAGAACCAGGACGGCTCCTACCGGTTCGGCGCGTGCGAAGGCACATTGTGGGCGACCGGGGACGCGTTGCGCGACAATCCCGTTCATGCCGCGCGGCTGTCGCAGGGCGGCCCGGCCATCGTTCACGGCCTTCAGGGCAATGCCCTCAACCTCGCGCGCGCGCAGAACGAACCGCCGTGGTCGAGTTACTTCGTCGACTATGACGAGAGGTTCGACGATCCGCAGGCGAGCGGTCATGTCGGCGATGTTGAGATCGCACGCAAATGTCCGGGCCGGAAGCGCGCCGATATCCTCGATCTGCGTATCCTCAAGCGGGCGCAACCGGTGCGGTGCACGGCCGACAACAATTGCGCCTTCGAATTCGAGATCAAGAATGTCGGCACCAAGGTCTACACAGGACCGATCGTCATTCACGACACCGCCAACACCAATGCCGTGCTGGTCGGCGATGCACCGCCGGGATGGCAATGCAGCGAGCTGGTTCCGGGTGCGGGTTTCTTCGAGTGCTCGCTTGCCAACGCCACGCTCAGACCGGGTGAGGAAATCACGTTCGAGTTGACATTCAAGGTACCTAGCTGGTGGACACGTCCGGTGTACGACAACTGCGTCGACCTTCTGGTTCCCGGCGCCGGTGTCGATCAACGCCCCTATAACAACCGATCCTGCGACTATGTTCCGATCTGCACGCCCGGCGATCCCTTGTGCGTTCCCGATCTGCAGGTCGAAAAGTTCGGCCTGTTCGGTGCCTGTGACTTCGCCGGACTGTGCGAGTTCCTCGTCCGGATCACGAATGTCGGCGCTGCGAACTATTCGGGCCCGTTGAACGTTCATGACTTCACCACAACCGCCGGCGCGACGCTGGTGGACTGGTCGCCGCAACCGGACTGGGCGTGCGTGGCGGCGGGCGCCGACAGCCATGACTGTACGCTCGCAGGCCCGGTGACGCTCGCGCCGGGCGAGTTCCGCGAGTTCATTCTGCTCGTCCAGGGCCCGCCCGTCGCACCCGGCTTCACCCACGTCCAGAACTGCGTCTATTTCGACTGGAAGGGGCTGCCGGGCGATCCCAATCCGCACAACGAGTTCGCCTGCGCCGAAATCTCCACCCTGCCGCCGGACCATCCGGATGCTCGGGCCATGGTCAGCATCGAGAAGGTCGCACCACCGACCTGTAACAGGGTCGCGCCCGGCGCGCCATGGGGCTGCGCCTACGGCGTCAGGATCAGCAATGTGGGCACCAAGCCGCTTGAAGGTCCGGTTGAATTCACTGATGAACTCACCGCTCATCCGGCAACTTTGGCGGGCACGATGGGCGGTGCCTGGGCGTGTGGTCCGGCGGCGCCCGCTGCAGGGCCGTTCACCTGCACGCATCCGCCCGTACCGGGCGGCCTCGTGCCCGGCGACAGCCTTTCGGTTACGATGGCCTTCGAACTACCGGC
Organism: Hyphomicrobiales bacterium; assembly: GCA_028280515.1. Lineage (GTDB taxonomy): Bacteria > Pseudomonadota > Alphaproteobacteria > Rhizobiales > Methyloligellaceae > UBA2767. The sequence goes on along the minus strand of JANQLP010000201.1, from coordinate 17,612 downwards.
AGCAACGCCCGTCCCAAGCTGGCAGCTTAACTGCGCCAAGACCAAATGGGACAATGACGGCGACGGCACCGAAGAGGACCATGACGCCTGTGCGATTTCGCTTGTCTGCGATGCAGGCTCTGCGAATTGCCCGCAAGACCTTGCGGTTGTGAAACAGGCACAGGTCGGGACGTGCCCCAAGGGCAGTGACTGCGTGTTCGAGGTCTTCATTCAGAATGTCGGCGACGCCAACTTCCCCGGACCGCTTGTCGTCAACGACATCCCGGATGCTGGCGCCGGCCCGGCAACCGCGATCGGACCCGGTTGGGCATGCGCGCCGGCAGGAGGGTCCTACAGCTGCACGAACCCCGCCGGAATCCCAGCCGGTGCATTCGCCAACCTGGGGATATCGTTCCCGATTTTGCCGGGCTTCACGGAACAACAGTTCGAGAACTGCGCCGAGGTACCGCCGGGACCCGGTAACGATTTCCCGTTCAACGACCGAGACTGTGCAATCGCGGTCGTTCCCAATGTGGCCGCGGCAGGCCTTGGACCGGATCTCGCACCGCACAGCAACACCACCTGCAAGAAGGGCGAGTCGTGCCAGCTTCCCGCCCGCATCGACAACAGGGGCGACCAAGACTTTAACGGTTCCGCCGGTGTGCGCGGCACCCTGTCGCCGGCGCTGCAGATCACCAGGGTGACCAGCCAGACGCCCGGTTTCACATGTAAGACGACCGGCAACGCGACCTACGAGTGCTCGGGCAGCAATCTGTCGATCAAGTCCAAGGATGCCGTCAGATACGAGCTGACGGTTTCGGTTCCGGCAGACTATCCGCACAGCCAGGTGAGTCACATCAAGAACATGATCTGGCCCGACCGGCAGGTGAAGGACGAGAATCCGGACAACGATCAGCACATTTCGATCATCAACATCGAACAGGAGAAGGCACCGCCTCCGCCGCCTCCACCACCGCCACCTCCGGCGGGACAGCCTGATCTTGCGGTGAGCAAGACCGCCAATCAGGGGGCGTGTCGCGCCAACAACACCCCGACCTGCGCCTTTACCGTCAATGTCATGAACGCGGGCAACGCGCCTTACTCGGGGCCCATCAACATTCTGGACACACTCACCCCGTCGAATGTCGTGCCGGGACCGGTCAATCCGCCATGGAGCTGCCGAAGGCAGGGTGGTGGCTATAATTGCAGCCATCCGCCGACGACCCTTCCGCCGGGGCAATCTCTGACCCTTGCGCTCAATCTCAGAGTGCCGCGGTCCGCCGCGGGCTCGGTCAGCAACTGCGCGGCGTTGAACTGGGGCGGAGCACAGCCGACACAGGGCAGCGTTCGGGACGTACAAAGCGCCCTGGCGGCGCAAGGCTTCAATCCGGGGCCCGCGGACGGCAAGGCCGGGCGCAGGACAACCAATGCCATCCGCGCCTACCAGCAGCAGAACGGCCTGCCCGTGACGGGCCGGATCGATCGGCAGTTGCTCGCGAGCCTGTTCGGCCAGCCGGGCGGTGCCGCCGGAGACGCCAACCCGACCAACGACCAGGCCTGCGCCACGGCCTCGATCATCGGGCAACCGCCTCCACCGCCGCCACCGCCGTGCACCGGCGGGCGCTTCCGCAACAACGCCGGCGCATGCGTCTGCCCGTCGCGCAAACCGGTCTGGACCGGCAGGGCCTGCATCCAGCGTCCCCCGCCGCAGTGCACCGGCGGCCGCATCCGCGACAACCGCGGCGTGTGCGTCTGCCCGACCAACAAGCCGGTCTGGACCGGGTCCGTCTGCATTCCGCGTCCACCGCAGCAATGCACCGGTGGGCGCGTCCGCGACAATCGCGGCGTTTGCGTCTGTCCCGCGAACCTTCCGGTCTGGACCGGTCAGATCTGCGCACCGCAAATTCGGATCTGCTCCGGCGGCCGGGTGTTCAGCGTCAGCCAAGGCCGGTGCGTCTGCCCGTCGAACAAGCCGGTGTGGGATGGCAAGCAGTGCATCGCGTACGGTCATCAGGTGTGTTCCGGCGGCCGCATCTACAATGAACGCCTGCGAAAATGCGTTTGCCCGTCCGGAACGTCATGGAACGGCCGGAGCTGCGTCAAGCAGGCCGCGTGTACAGGCGGAAGGGTGCGGGTCGGCGGACGATGCGTGTGCCCGGCGAGCAAACCGAGCTGGAACGGACAGCAGTGCGTCAAATACACGACCAATCCGGGCCTGCCTCCCGGTGGCGGCGTTATTCGACCGATACCTCAACCCGCCTGCTCCGGCGGGCGAATCCGCAACCGAAACGGCCAGTGCGTGTGCCCGTCCAACAGGCCGATCTGGGCCGGCGGCCAGTGCCGGAGCCTGCCGGGCGGTATCCAGATCCCGGGTATCCAGATCCGTTAGAGGGTATTAAGGGGACAGTTTACTTAATTCCAAATCCGACTGGAGGCGTCGTTCACGATATCAGCTGAATTAAGTAAACTGTCCCCTTAATACTCGTCTTAATCGCGCCGCAATCGTCGTGAAGGTGGGCCGCAAGTGGCCAAGTGCCCTCGCGAAGGGTAAGGTCATCATCCCAACTAGGAGACATACGATGATTCGGCTCACACTTTGTGCGGCAACTGTGTTTGCCATCAGCAGCGTTGCGGCAACCGCGCAGCAACAACAACAGCCCAGCGGCCCGGTTCAGGGCGCCGTGCAGGGCACAGTCCAGGGCACCGAAAAAATCGGTCAGGGCGCAATTCAGGGTGCCGGAACCGCCGGCGCCGGCGTTGTGAAAGGAACCGGTACGGCCGTTCAAGGCGTGACGAAAGGTCCTGTGGGCGCCGTAGAAGGCACCGTCAAGGGCGCGGGTCAGGCCGCCGGTGGTGTGGTGAAGGGCGCCGGCAAGGCAGCCGAGAAAACCGGCGAAGGTGTTTGGTGCATCATCACCCTCGGCTACGGCTGCTAGGGCGACAACACGGTCAGGGCCGGCGTCAGCCGGCGCGCTCGGTCTCGCCGCCGGACGCGGTCCAGGCGGCCATGCCGCCTTTCAGGTGCTTCACGCCATCGAAGCCGGCATTGCGCATGGTATCGAGCGCAAGGGCGGATCGTTCGCCGTGCGCGCAGTACAGGATTATATGGCCCGCATGATCCCTGGCGATCCGGGTTAGCGTGCCCGACGGGCCGAGCTGCGATTCGAAGCTGCCATAGGGCACGTGAAGCGAATTGGCGATCCAGCCGTCGCGTGAGCGCTCGTTCCCCTCGCGCAGGTCGATGAGGATCACGTCGCCGCCGCCGCACACGTTGCGGCACGCGTCCGCGTCCATCTCCTCACCCGGGCGCACGAACTTATCGATTGATTTGCCGACCTCCATATTCGCCGGCACCGCCACATCCATCATCTTCGGATCGGGCAGGTTCAGATTGTTCATGATGTCGGCATATTCCTCCGGCGTGGTCACCTGCAGCCGAGGATTGTTCGACGCCTCGTAGCCGATCGTCGACACGGTGTTGCCCTTGTAGTCGTGCGCCGGGAAGACAAACGTCTCCGGCGGCAGCCTGAGCAGCTTGTTGAAGAGCGAATCGTACGAGGCGTAAGGGTCGCCGTTCTGGAAGTCGGTCCGGCCCGTCCCGCCGATCAGCAGGGCATCGCCGGTAAAGACCCGGTCGGCCCCGAGAAAGCTGTAGGAATCGTCCGTGTGGCCGGGCGTGTAGAGCGTCCTGAGTTCGATGCCGTCGACGTCGATCTTCTCATCCTCGCGCACGCGCATGGAAACAACGTCGACCCCGCTCTTCTCACCCATCACCGTGACGCACTTGGTGATGTCGCGCAGCCGTCCGAGCCCGGTTACGTGGTCGGCATGAATATGGGTGTCGATCGCCTTGATCAGCCTGAGTTCCAGCCGTTCGAGCAGCGAGACATAGGTGTCGACGTGCTCGATGACCGGATCGATGATGACCGCCTCGCCGCCGTGGCGACGGGCGAGAAGATAGGTGTAGGTGCTGGAAACGGGATCGAAAAGCTGCTGGAAGATCATTGTCTCGCCTCTGGCCTGTCTGTGAGATCTGGATTCTCAAAATCCACACACAAGGGGCCATTCTGTTTTACTTCTGCACCTTATCTCGGAATATGCAGGACGGGAAACCCGTCGCACCTATAAGAAATCGTGAGCAAGACGCCGGGAATGGCCGCTCCGGTCATCGGCCTTGAGCCCGCGTCTCCGCCGGGGTATCACGGACCGGCTATCTTCGTTCGGGACCCCGTAGCTCAGCCGGATAGAGCATCAGATTCCTAATCTGAGGGTCGCAGGTTCGAGTCCTGCCGGGGTCGCCAAGATAATCCGCATCCGGCAATGGCATAGCAAGTCGCAAGCAAGCGTCGAAATCCCGGACAGTGCGCGCGTAAGGCGCGCCACGTGATCCGGGATCCACAATTGCTCTTGTAAATGCGTAACTGGATTCCGGCTGAAGCCTGTCCCCGCGCAGGCGGGGGCCGGAATGACGATGTTGCGGCAAGCGCCAGAAACCCGTCATCCCGGACAAGGGACGGCCACGACGGCAGGTGTGGCACTACGTTCGAACCGGCCCGCGACCCGGGATCCAGACTTTTCCAGCGTTGCGTGTGGCACGTCCGCACTGGATTCCCGCTGAAACCTGCGACCACGCAGGCGGCGGCGGGAATTTCGAGAAGATGGCCAGGGGAGCAATTCACGAAATAACAGCGCCCAACCGCCCCGAAAAAAACCCGCCGCTCAGGAGAGAGGCGGGGCGTCTTCGAGGATCGACCAATGTTCAGGTCAAATCAGGTGCACCCCGCGCCGTTCACGAAGGTCTGGAGTACGCCGTTCTGGTCGGTGATCTGTAGAACGCCGACGAAGCCTGACCCGACGTTCTGAAACCGGCAGAGCGCGCCGACAACGACCGTGCCCGGCACGAGCCGGTTGCCGCTGCCGTCGAGCAGCGTCTGAATCTGGCCGCCGTCGAATTCGACCACGTCGCCACCGATGGTGCCCGCGAAAGTGTTGTCGGTGATGGTGAGCGTGTTGGGCGTACCACCGCCGACGTCGATCGCATCTGCGTCGATGTCGGTCAGCGTATTGCCGGTGATCGTGGCGCTGTTGCCGCCACCGAAGAATATGCCGTCTTCGGTCACATTCGAGATCGTGTTGCCCGACACTGTGACGTTGTCGTTGTTGCCTGAGAAGAACACGGCGGTGGACGTGTTCGAGATCGTGTTGCCAGACACCATGATGTTTGTGTTGTCGTCGTTGAAGGAAAAGGCACTATTGCCCGTGTTTGAGGTCGTGTTGCCCGACAGCGTGATGTTGTTGTTGTTGTCTCCGAATAAGGCGGCGATAGACATGTTCGAGATCGTGCTCCCCGTAAGGGTCACGTTGGAATTGTTGTCTAAGAAGAGAATGCCATCGTCGCCGGGACTCACGATGGTCATGTGAGTGAACGTCACGTTTGAGTTATCGTCGAAAAAGATGACGCCCCGGTTAATCACGTTCCGGATGGTCACGTTCTGGAACGACACGTTGGCGTTGTTGTTGATGAACTCGATACCATTTTGGACGTTCTGGATGGCGACGTTGTTGAACACGATGTTGTTGTGGTCGTTGCCGAAGTCGATGCCGCTGCCGCCGAGACCCATGATCATGGTGCCGGTGATGGCGACGTTGGAGACGCCGTCCCCGGTCGGCACGATGCCGTCATTGAAGGCGAGACCCGAGCCTTGGCCCGCGCCCGTGAGGCGCAAGCCCGCCAGATGGGTGTTGCTATCGACGAGGACGACCGCCTGGTTCAGGAGCTGGGTGAGGAAGGGTTTCGCGCCGGGCGCAGTGAAGTTTGCCGTGGTGCCGGACTTGACGCCGGTCACCAGAATAGTCGAGGCGCCGCCCTGCAGCGTCTGGCCCGGTCCGACGATAAAGCTGCCATTGGTGGTGCCGCCGTCGAGGATGATCAGGCTGTTCGGCCCGTTGGCGTCGAGCGTGCCCTGCAGATCGCCGCCGCCCTGTAAGACGGCAGCACGGTCGAAGTTCACGTTGGTGAGAGTGTCGAAGACGTTCTCTTCCTTGCTCTGGACCGTGATGATGTCGGTGTCGCGCTCCAGACCCTCGATCATGCGCAGTTCCTGACCCGTCAGGGCCGCCATTCGTGAGGCGGCGTCGCTTCCGCGCGCGCCGAAGGGTATGCGCAGTCTGGCGCCGATCTCGAACTTGGTGTCGCGCACCTCGTCATAAGACAGTTCGCTCTCAAGCGTTAGTCTTGAGCCCGGTAGTGACGAGATCACGTCGTTGATGCGGTATTCGAGACGGCCCTTGGGCCCGGCCACCTCTTCCAGTGCCTCGTCGGCATCGAACCAGAAACCGCCGGCATAGGCGCGCAGTTCATGGCGCTTCGCCGGCGCAGGCGCGCCCTTGAGACCGCCACCGCCGCCGCCGCGATTGCCGCCAAAGAGGAGAACACCGACTTCACCGTCGACGCCGTAGAGAGGTACCTCCTCGCCGCCGATCATCAGGATGTTGTTGCCCCGCAAGACAACTTCCGCCAGTCCCGGCGAACCCTTGGGGTCGGTGACCGGCACATAACCGTTGACGCGCAGGTCATAACGCTCGCTCAGAGCCTCCAGCCCGAAGGCCACCTGATGGAAGGTGTTGTGTTCTTCCGTGTCGCGGATGTCCCATCCGGCCCAGAGCCCGAGGTTCCAGCCCGACGGCATCATCTGCCGGTAGCCGAGGGCAAGGTTGGCTTCCTGCACGTCTTCCTCGAAGAGCTTGCCGCGCGCATCGAGGAAGAACAGCGTTAAGGCCGACTGCATCAGCGGCGTAAACAGGACGACCTCGCCGCGGCTGGACTCATCCGTGCCGTAGAAACCGCCCAGCTCCCACCAGCCCACGAATTTGCCGGACCCGCCAAGCTCGCCGGTAGCACGCGCGGGGGCAGCCGCAACCAACAAGGTCGCGAATACCACCAGCGCCCATGTCGCCAGATGTCTGAGACTGACGGCCATCCCAGCACCCCCCGAGGGTAGAGTCTTGTTATCTGGAGAGAATTTTACGGGCGTGCGCGTGTCATGAGCAAGAAAGCGCGGCGATATATGGCCGAATTCACCTGTTCAGCGTGCCGATTTATTGCGCAATGTGGCTTTTCGGGCACAATCAACCGGTAATAAAGCGTGTGTTTTCAACGCGTTACACGCATTGGTTGTGGTGCGTTATTTCACGTCCATTGCGGGATTTGGGCGCACTCATTTCTGTCACTCCCGGATTCAGTCCGGGGGTCCAGTCCACTGGCGGTTCGCCAAGGGGACAGGTCACGGCGTGGATCACCGGAACAAGCCTGTGCCCGCGCAGGCGGGTATCCGGTGATGACCGAAAAGTGCCAGAACATCCCGAAATCCCGGACAGTGCGCGCGTAGGGCGCGCCACGTGATCCGGGATCCAGTCTTTACCGCATGGCGTGTGGCACCTCCGAACTGGATTCCGGCGTTCGCCGGAATGACGAATGAGAAAACGGCGCAGCTGAAGCCTGCTCCCGCGCAGGCGGCACCGAAATGACGAGAAGAAAGGCACAAAGACGGTTTAGATCGTCATCCTGGACAAGGGTCGGCCACGGCGGCAGGTGTGGCACTGCGTTCGACCCGGCCCGCGATCCGGGATCCAGTCTTTACGGCATTGCGTGGGGTACGTCTGAACTGGCTTCCGGCTGAAGCCTGCCCCCGCGCAGGCGGGGGCCGGAATGACGATGTTGCGATAACAGCCAGAACCCCGTCATCCCGGACAAGCGGCGGCCCGGGCCGTTAGTGGGCCCGTGTCCTCAGTCCGCCGCGCGATCCGGGATCCAGGCCCTCGCAGCATTGCATGGGGCACCTCGGAACTGGATTCCCGCCTTTGCGGGAATTTCAAGTCTTACAAAGCCGCTGCTGAAGCCCGCGCCGTGCGCCCGCGTGGCCTCAATCTTTCAGCCGGATAATGCCGCGAGTTGCTCGCGGATCCTGTTTTTCTCCGCCCGGAGTTCGTCGATCTTCTCAAGGCTCCGGGCCCGGTCCAAATCGGCATCGACGCGGCTGTGCCGGCGGTCGATCTCGTCCTGGATCACCTGCAGTTTGGCCTCGAGCCGGTTGATTTCCTGATTGTCGGTCATCTGGGTCTCCTTTCATCAAAGAAAACGGCAGCCAAAAACAAGACGTGGCGGCCAAGCCGCCCCGTGCAAAGCTCTAACGATTTATAGGAGAAGGAATTACAATTTATATGTAGGGGTCAATTGCTCCGTTAACAGAGCCCACAACACGAAAAGGACGTCTCGTTGCTCGTGGTCATCACGGCTGATGAGCAATCAAGCCGGATGGTCATCTTCAACGTCTACAGGTCTTCAGGCGCGTCGATGTCGCGGAACGCGGCCTCGTCCTCAACCGGAACACCAAAGACGACGGACCGCGATGCTCGATGTTGGCGGATCGTCTTGCTAGCTGTTGCGGCCCTTGTGGTACATTTGGAGGCTGCGAGCGATTCCGATTGAGGGACAGATCAGATACCGTTCGGGCCACAATCGGGCGGATAGATGATGCCATTAAACATCCACAGAGATTGCAGGAAACGACTGGTGGAAGTCATCTCTGAGGGCTTGCCGCAAATTGAGGCCAAGAACAGAATGTTCTTGAACTACGTTACGGTGGCCTTGGGTTTGTTTCAAGCGGAAGAAGTAGTCCCGCAACAAGGTGCGCTTAGAAATCAACTCACTGAGTAAATCGGGGACCATCCAGTGATGGATTTCATCAGCGATATCGTGGGCACTGATCTTTACGAGCGAGATGACTACAACCGCGATGTACCCGCCATAAAGCTGGTCGAACTCGATGGTTACACCGATCCGATGGAAGCGGCAGAACACCTCGTCGGACAGCTTGAATCACTGCCGTGGCTATACACACTATCAATTGAATTGCCAGCAAAGGTGAGTGAGTTCTTCAGGAATCTGGATCAGGAAATCCAACTCTCTGACAATGTCAGGTTGATCGCGACGACGGAAGAACTGAACCAGCGATTTCCCCTGTCGAGCGCCAACGAAAAACGCCAGAATAGAATACACCAAGACGACACCTTGTTGTCCTCGATTCTAGCAACTGAGCCGAAGTGGAACGAAGAAGCTGCATACATCCAAATTGGTGTTGAAGGCTTTGTCGGAAGGTACGGCAACACCATGTCTGCGGATAGGGCGAAAAACCTTCTAAGAGCAATATGTGGACTGGCAATCGCTATACGGGTGCTTAAGGTAAACTCCTCACATAACCTCGTGCCCCTTAAATCGCATTTCTGGGTTCACCGGCATTTCGAGCAAGGTGCAGAAATTGATGGCAAATTTGAATTGGACGACCACCATGCCGTGCCGTTCAACAGCTTAGAAGTTCACAACCTAAACGGCAAACTCGAAAACGAACTGCAACAGCAGGTGTGGGTCAAAGGTGGGTTAAGCGACATAGCCCAGGTGCTTACAGCCCAAGAGCGCGGTGAGAGGATACTGCTCGCCTCGCAATGGCTCTTTGATAGCTACGCCACTAAGGATGAACTGTTGGCATTCGTTCAAACAATGGTGGTACTTGAGATTCTACTAGGTGACGAAAATGTCTCTGGCGAAATGGGGCTGGGACAACTTCTGCGGAACCGATGCGCCTATCTGATCGGCGCAACACACAATCAGCGCACAGAACTCTTGCAAGACTTCGATCGCATCTACACGGTCCGATCGAAAATTGTACACCGAGGCAAGAGTCGCCTGACTGCGCAGGAACGAGTTCTCTTCAACAAACTTCGCTGGATGTGCAGACGAGTAATCCAGGAAGAAGTGAATCTGCTGAAGGCTGACACTGAAGAAGCTGTGCAGTAGGCCACATCTAGCGTCGAGCAAGTGGCCAATGCACACCCCAATTCACCTCTGATGATGCGCGCGGTTCGTCTCTGGCTAGGCCGCCGCTCATATGCCAATCATTTGTCGCCGTCGCTCTTCAACCTGGAAAGATCGGACGGTTCGTCGATATCGCGGAACGCGGCCTCGTCCTCAACAGAAACGCCAAGAGTGGCGCCTCGATTGGCGCCGATGAGCGCCTTTGCGCCCCTGTCTCCCGAAAGCGCCTGCAGATCGGCAAAGAACGCACGCGGCCAGATGACCGGATTACCCTGCCGGCCCGACGCGTCGACGGGGAACGTGATCCTCTCCCCCTGCGCGTGCTCGAAGGCGTCGAGCAGGCGGTCGATCAGCTGCGCGCCGACGCCGGGCATATCGCCGAGCACGATCATTGCGCCCGGCGCCTCTGAGCCCACTCGGGCGATGCCGCGGGCGATGGAGGACGCCATACCCGTCTCGAACTCCGGATTGTCGGCGATCTCCAGATCGAGGCCGGTGAGCGCCGTCGCCACGCGGGCACCCTGAAATCCCCTGACCGCGACAATGTTCGCCAACCGGCTGGCCGCCATGCTTTCGGCCACGCGGCGAACGAGCGCAACGTCATCGATCTCAGCCAGGAGCTTGTTCGCCTCACCGAAACGCGACGACGTACCCGCCGCAAGCAGAATGCCCCAAACCGATGATTCGCGCTTTTCGGTTTCCGCCATGCATCACTCTGCGGGGGCCGACCGCAGGTCCTTGACGATTTCAGCAATGATCGACAGAGCGATCTCGGCGGGGCTGACAGAGCCGATATCAAGGCCAACGGGCCCGTGTATGCGCCCGAACCCGGCCTCGGCGCAACCCTTCTCCTTCAGGCGCTCGAGCCGCTTGGCGTGGGACCGGCTGCTGCCGAGCGCGCCGATATAGAAACAGTCGCTCTCAAGGGCGGCGCCAAGCGCCTCGTCGTCGATATCCGGAACATGGGCAAGGCACACCACACCGCAGCGGCGGTCGAGGCCAAGCTCCTGCAACGCCTCGCCCGGCCATTCGGTGATGATGTCCACGTCGCGAAACCGCTCCTCGGTGGCGAATGCCGTTCGTGGATCGATCACGAGCGGCTCGATCCCGACCTCGCGGGCCAGCCGGACCAAAACCTGTCCGATGTGGGTCGCGCCTATGATCATGATGCGGGGCGCAGGCAGGAAGGCCTGAAAGAACAACTCGCCATCGCCGGCCTCGACAATCGTGCTGCGTCCGGTGCGGAAGCACTCGGCAATCGTGCCGGCATGGTCGTGGCCCCGGTCGAACGCGTCTTCGCGAACGATCTCCTCGCTCCCGCCCTCCAGCGGTGTGATCAGGACGAGGGCCTGCCGGTCGCGCTGTGCGTCAAGCACAGACGTCAGAGTTTGTGTCTGCATGGGGTCCTATCCGAGCTTCTCGACGAAGACGCGGATCCGGCCACCGCAGGCGAGGCCGACGCCCCACGCGGTTTCATTGGCGACGCCGAACTCCAGAAGCTCCGATTTGCCGGAGGCGATGACATCCTCGGCGCGGGCAATCACTTCCGCCTCGACACAGCCGCCGGAGACCGATCCCTCAAAATCGCCGCCCGCATCGATGACCAGATGGCCGCCGACCGGCACGGGCGCGGAACCCCACGTTTCGACCACGGTGGCCAGCGCGACATCGCGGCCCTCGTCAACCCAGCTCTTGGCAGTCTCCAGTGTCTTACTCATGATACCTCTTTGTCCGCGTCTGCATCTTCGCCCTCGCCCGAGACGATCTTGCGGAAGTTCTCGAAGAACTCCCCCGCCAGCGCGCGCGCGGAATTGTTTACGAGACGGCTGCCGAGTTGCGCAAGCTTGCCGCCGACGGATGCGTTGACATCATAGTGAAGCAACGTGCCGTCGCCGTCCTCGGTCAACCGGACAGAGGCCTCGCCGCGGGCGAACCCGGCCGCTCCGCCCTTGCCCTGGCCCTTGAGCGTATAGCTCTCCGGCGGATTGAGATCGGAGAGCGTCACGTCTCCGCGAAAGCGCGCCCGAACCGGCCCGACCTTCGCGCGGACGACGGCGCTGAGTTCGGTATCCGACACCTTCTCCAGTTCCTCGCAGCCGGGAATGGCCCGGCGCAGGACGTCCGCGTCGTTCAGGGCCGCAAAGACCGCCTCGCGCGGCGCCGCAATTCGAATTTCTTCCGTCAGCTTCATCTTTTGTCCTTGTCACGCGTGTCGAGCTGCGGCCAGATGGTCAAGCGCATAACAGCAAATCTCGCGATGATATTCTCAAACGGGTTTTCGTGATGTATTTTCGGTGCGCTTTCCTGCCTGCCACCCCCGCATCGGAGCTCGCCGCAGTTATGTCTGTTATATCCCTGACCGTGAACGGTAATCCAGTCACCGTGGATGTCGAAGCGCGATCGCTGCTCTCACGCGTGCTGCGCGACCAGCTCAGCCTCACCGGCACACACGTCGGCTGCGATACGAGCCAGTGCGGCGCCTGCGTCGTTCATGTCGACGGAAAACCGGTGAAAAGCTGCACAATGCTGGCTGTCCAGGCCGCCGGCACGGACGTGACCACAATCGAGGGGTTGGCCAGGGACGGGAAGCTCCACCCCATGCAGGAGGCTTTTCGCGAGAATCACGGTCTGCAATGCGGTTTCTGCACGCCGGGCATGATCATGTCCGCCGTCGCGCTCGCGGAACACAATCCCGACCTCGACGAGGCCGCCGTGCGGAAGGGGCTCGAAGGCAATCTGTGCCGCTGTACCGGCTACCAGAACATCGTCCACGCCGTCCTTGACGGCGCCAAGGCGATGCGCGGCTGAAGGCAGGTCCGATGTACGAATTCACCTTTCACCAACCTGAAACGCTCGACGAGGCGGCGCAAATCTTCGCCCACGCCGACGACGGTCAGTTCATCGCCGGCGGACAGACCATCGTCCCCGTCATGAAACAGCGTCTGGCCATGCCGTCAGACATCATCGATCTGGGGCGCATAAGCGATCTGGAGGGCATCTCGCTCGACGGCGATCTGCTCACCATCGGCGCCATGACGACACATGCGGAGGTGGCGGCGTCGCAGGACGTCAAGAAGGCCATTCCGGCGCTGGCGCACCTGGCAGACGAGATCGGCGATCCGGCGGTCCGCAACCGCGGCACCATCGGCGGCTCCATCGCCAACAACGATCCGGCGGCGGATTACCCGGCAGCCCTGTTGGGCCTCGGTGCGACCATCCACACCGTCACCCGGGCAATCCCTACGGACGATTTCTTCACCGGCATGTTCGAAACCGCGCTCGACGAAGGCGAGGTCATTGTCAGGGTTTCGATCCCGGTCCCGGAAAAGGCCGCTTACGTCAAGTTTCCGCAACCCGCCTCGCGCTTTGCGCTGGTCGGCGTGTTCGTGGCGAAGACCGCTGACGGCGTCCGGGTCGCGGTGACGGGCGCGGGACCCTGCGTGTTCCGCGTCAAAGAGATGGAACAGGCCCTCGACAAGGATTTCTCGGCCGCCGTGCTCAAAGGCATCTCGGTTCCCGACGACGGGCTCAACAGCGACCTGCATGCGTCGGCGGACTACCGCGCGAGCCTCGTTTCGACGCTCGCCCGGCGCGCGGTCGCCCAGGCGCAATAACTGGATCAAAGCCATGGAAAAGTACGGAATTGGACAACCGGTTCGCCGCAAGGAGGATGTCCGCTTTATCACCGGGACGGGCACCTATATCGACGACGTTGCACCAGAGAAACTGACGCACGCATTCGTCCTGCGCTCACCCTTTGCACACGCGAAAATCCTGAGCATCGACACGAGCGAGGCGGAAGCCATGCCGGGTGTCCTCGGCATCATCACGGGCAAGGATTGGATGGCGGAAGGATTCACGCCGATCCCGACGAAATCCGGCGTCGCGAAGAAAATCGACGGCTCCCCCCTCAATCAGCCGGAGCGTCACTGCTTTGCCATCGACCGGGCGCGCTATGTCGGCGAGCCGGTGGCCGTGGTGGTGGCCGAGACGCTCAATCAGGCCCAGGACGCGGCGGAGCTGATCGAGGTCGATTACGAGGAGCTCCCTTCTGTGACGGACGCACGCAGGGCGCTGGAAGACGGCGCACCGCGCATCTGGGACGATATCGAGGGCAACTTCTGTCTCGATTTCGAACTCGGTGACAAGGAGGCCACGGACAAGGCCTTCGCGGAGGCCGATCACGTCGTGTCGCTCGACCTGGTCAACAACAGGGTTACGGCGGTTCCGATCGAACCGCGCGGCGCGGTCGCGGAATATGACGCGGCGAGCGACAGCTACAAGCTTCAGAACGCCACCCAGAATGTGCACGCCAACCGGGCGACGTTTGCCGACGTTCTGAAGGTTCCCGCCGACGCGATCCATCACGTCGCGCCTGATGTGGGTGGCGGGTTCGGGGCCAAGAACAGCGGCTATCCCGAGCCGCCGATCCTGCTGTATGCGGCAAAACAGTTCGGCCGTCCCGTCAAATGGATCAATGACCGGAACGAGGGTTTCCAGTCTGACACCCACGGCCGCGCCCAGTTTTCCAAGGTCGAGCTTGCCCTCGACAAGGAAGGAAAGTTCCTCGGCCTGCGCACCCGGACGATCGGCGATATCGGCGCCTATTGCTGGACGGTCGGCCCGTTCACGCCGACGGGCGGGTCGGCCCGCACGCAGGGCGGCGCGTATCTTATTCCGGCCATGTACTATTCCGCCGTCGCCACATTCACCAACACCATGCCGACCGACCCCTATCGCGGCGCGGGGCGCCCGGAGGCCTCCTACCAGATCGAGCGCATCGTTCAGCATGCCGCCGAAACCCTCGGATTCGACCAGGTCGAATTGCGGCGCAAGAACCTCATGCCGGCGGACTCGCTGCCGCGAAAGACGCCGATGGGTCTCGACGTGGACAGCGGTGACTTTCCGGAAGTCTTCGAACGTACGCTCAAGATGACCGACCGCGCCGGCTTCGAAGAACGTGTCTCGGAAAGCCGCGAGAAAGGCTTGCGCCGCGGGTTCTCGATTGCGCCTTATCTGGAATGCACCGGCGGCGCGCCGAAGGAATTTGCCGGGATTGCCTTTGAAAAGGACGGTACGGTGACCCTGCGTGTCGGCTCGCAATCCACTGGCATGGGGCACGAAACCTCCAAGCCGCAGATTCTCGCCCACACGCTCGGCATCGATTTCAATAAGGTACAGTTCGTTCAGGCTGACACCAAGGCAACGCCGATCGGCGGAGGCCATGGCGGCTCGCGGAACCTGGAGGTCGGCGGCAATGCCGTTCTCAAGGCGGCGAACGCGGTTGTCGACAAGGCCAAGGTGCTCGCCGCGCACCTGCTCAACTCCAATACCGACGACATGGAGTTCGCAGACGGCACATTCACGGACGTGAAGACGAAGCAAACCGTATCCATGGATGACGTGATCGCCGCCTCCTTCGAGAAGGGACGGCTTCCCGACGGCATGGAACCGGGAAGCCTCGACACGGACTCAACCTTCGAGCGCGAGGTCATCTCGTGCCCGAACGGGTGCCACGCGGCGGAGGTCGAAGTGGATCCGGAAACCGGCGCCGTGCGTGTCGAACATTACTGGGTGATCGACGACTTCGGCCCGATCATCAATCCCATGCTCGCCGACGGCCAGGTCATGGGCGGTGTGGCACAGGGGCTCGGCCAGGCGCTCATGGAACAGATCGTCTATGACGACGAAGACGGCCAGCTCGTGACCGGATCGCTCATGGACTACGCGCTGCCACGTGCGGACTCCATGCCGCGGATGGAACTCGGCTATTACGAAGACGCACCGACGGCCAAGAACCCGCTCGGCGTCAAGGGCGCGGGCGAAGCGGGCTGTTGCGGAGCACCGCCGGCGATCGTCAATGCCGTGCTCGAAGCCCTCAGGGAAGACGGCGTGACGCACATCGACATGCCGCTGACCCCGGAAAAGGTCTGGCGCGCGATTGTGGACGCGAAACGGTGAGCCTACTCGGCTGCCTGACGAAAGGCGCCGATCTGGCCTGACTGCTCGCCCAGGAACCTCGCGACCGCCATCATCCCGGCACGCTCGGTCCCGGCGACCCCGGCCGCCGCTTCGGCCTGACCGTTATAGTTGGTGTTGATGTTGATGTCGTAGGTCCAGGCATGGCCCTCGTCATCGAACAGAAACTCCACGCCCGCGATCTCGATGTCCTGCCCGGCGAGCATCGCCTCAAACTTCCCGATATCCGGATGGCTGAAATCCGTCTGCACCTGGAACTTGTTCGGCTCATCCGCACCCTCGCCCACCGGACACGCCGCGTCGCCGATCTCGCACACGTCGGCCGGGCACAGCTCGAACCCGCCGCTGGTGTCGACCTTGACAGAGTAGAGATGGCGTCCGCCGACAAACTCGTTACGGATGATGAAGGGCTCAGCCGGCTTGATATAGGCCTGCACCAGCATGGTCGCGTCGGGAGACACATCGAGCCCGCCGGCCTCGGCCCGTTCCGCGAGCGCGGCGCCCGTCTCGAACAGCTCCACGCCGGCGCCCTTGCCGCCGCAGTCCGGCTTGAGGATGACCGGGCCATCGAATGTGCGCGCCGCCCGCGCAATATCCTCGGCCCCCGCCGCCAGCACCGAGCGCGGCGTGCGAATGCCGGCACGCTCAAGAACGGCGGCCTGCCGTGCCTTCGAAACCTCAAGATCAAGCGCGCGCGCCTTGTTCACGACCCTGCGGCCATGGGTCTGCAGGTTCTCCAGAAGCGCCAGTGTGAGCTGAGGCGCGGCACCATGCTCGCGCGTCCAGGACGAGGCGCTCATGCGGTTGTAGTAAACGCCGTCTTCAAGCACTTCCGACAGATCGACCGGGCGACCGCTCATATAGAGCTCGCTCCACTCAAGTCCGTAATGGTCCAACGCCTCCGCCAGTGGCGGCAGCCACTCCTCATTTTCATGGATGACAAAGATCCGACTCATCTGCGTCTGCCTTTCCCGAAAACGGCATCGCCTGATTGGGCGCCCGTCACTGAAACTCGGCCCGCAAATAGGCGGTCTGCGCAAAAAAATCAATGTTTGAAGGGCGCATGGCAGCCATTCAAAAAAATCTATTTCTTAAAACTCCAGATTGTAAAAATGATTTCCTAAAATAGCTCTTGTTGCGATAAAGCCACGCGGTGCGTCAAATTGGCTTTTTTGAAAGAAATTGCCGATCGCGCCTCCTGCCGGGCTTGCCGTGCGCAACAAGCCCAACTACCAATAGAGTCATGTCGGAGAAGCAGCGAGTCCTGGCCGCAAACGAGGCGTTCTACAACGCCTTCCGGAACGCTGATTTCGAGGCCATGGAAGCGCTGTGGGCGCGAAACCGCAAGGTCTCGGTCTATCACCCGAACTGGCCGGGTATCGGCGACCGCGATGCGGTGATGGAATCATGGTACCGCATTCTCGTCTCCGGCGACCCGCCGCAGATCAAGGCCCATGCGCCAACGGTCATCATGACCGGGCGAACGGCCCTCGTGATCTGCCAGGAGGATCTCGCATCCACACAACTGATCGCCACCAACGTGTTCGTTCTCGAAGACGGCGAGTGGCGGATGACCAACCATCAGGCGAGCCGGCTGCCCGCGCGGTCCAGTCAGGAAAACCGGAGCGACAAGGCCAAACGGCGATCGGAGTAAGTCCGGGGCGCAATTACACCGCCCGGCGGTCCTAGAGCATCATGCGTTCAGATTGACGCGTTTCGTCGCGAATCCGAACGCATAAAGATGCTCTAACACTTAAAGATATAGAGCAAATTTATCCGATTA
>JANQLP010000125.1 GCA_028280515.1 Hyphomicrobiales bacterium | reverse complement strand
GTCACCATCGTATCGAGACGCGCGACGTCCGACAGGCTCACACCCGTCTCGTCGCGGAATTCGAAGGTTGCGGCAACCGGTAGCGGCTCAGAGATTCCCGTCGACTCGATCAGCAAGTAATCGAACCGCCCCTCTCCGGCGAGGCGGCGCACTTCGGCCAGAAGGTCGTCACGCAGTGTGCAGCAAATGCAGCCGTTCGACATCTCCACCAGCGTCTCGTCGGTGCGGGAGAGCTCGGTGTCGGCACGCACCAGGTCAGCGTCGATGTTCACCTCGGACATATCGTTGACGATGACGGCAACCCGCCGTCCGTCGCGACTGTTCAACACGCGGTTCAGCAGAGTCGTCTTGCCGGCGCCGAGAAAGCCGGAGAGCACGGTGACGGGAAGTCGGTCGATGGCAGACATGGGTCATGCCTTCCCAATGAGCTACAGAGTTATGACTTGATCCGGTGCCGCTGGCGCGAGCGCTGCGTAGAGCTGCGGGAAACAGCCGGCCTGAACGCCGGCGACCATGCCTTTCGCTCTCACCTCACCCTTGCCGCACTGTTCGAACGTGCCTTCGGCCAGGTTGCGGCGCACGGCACATTGGTCGCAGATCATGAGCAGGATGTTCTGCTCTTTGGCGACCTTGGCCACGCGCTCGCCGACCGGATCGCCTTCACGCAGGCAGAACAGATTGTCGTCGAAGAAGAACATGCCGACGACGCTCGCTCCGTGCGAGCCATCCTCCAGTTGCGGAAGGATCATGGTGGCAAGCTTGTACGTCGCCGCCATGTCGGTGGCAAAGACATAGGCGACCTTCATGTCTTGCGCTCCGTCATGTGGTGTTTCCTGTTCATGGTTTGCGTGTGCACGACTGCCGGAACGGACTTGTCAGGGGCCATTGGAGCCGCTCCTCGGGCTTCCGATCATCGCGAGAAACTCCCGCCGTGTCGCTGGATCATCGCGGAAGCAGCCGAGCATGCGGCTGGTCACCATGCTGACACCCGGCTTGCGAATCCCGCGCGTGGTCATGCATTGGTGCGCCGCCTCAATGACGACGCCGACACCGCGCGGCTTCAGCACCTCCTGGATGGTGTCCGCGATCTGCGCTGTCAGCGCCTCTTGGATCTGCATCCGCTTGGCGAACACCTCGACAAGGCGCGCCAGTTTGGAAATCCCGACGACGCGGCCTGCCGGCAGATAACCGATATGCGCCTTGCCCAGGATCGGAACGATGTGGTGCTCGCAATGGGATTCGAGTCGGATGTCGCGGAGCACGACCAAATCGTCATAATCGGCGGCGTCCTCGAAGGTGGTGGCCAGCAGGGCCACCGGGTCTTCGCGGTAGCCGGCAAAGAACTCTTCGTAGGCCCGTGCGACGCGATCCGGCGTGCCCTTCAGCCCCTCGCGATCCGGATCGTCGCCCGCCCATTCGATCAGGGTGCGGACGGCCGCTTCGGCCTCGCTGCGGCTCGGCCGCCGGCGCGGATTCTGGCCAGAGCGCCGCAGCCTAGCCGGACGGCTTCCGATTGCTAACGTATCCATTTCAAATCCCTTACGACTGCCTTGTCCCGCGGACAGGGCCGATGCTCCTTGCGAATTGGGTACGCAACGTTATAACATTGCGTTTCCTCAAATCAAGAAGGGCTTTTATGATGACGCCCCGATCGATCGAGCCCCGGCCTTGCACCGACCCCGGCTGCCGCGGCGGGCATGCGCCGGCTGAACGGGTTGCACTGGCAATGTCCCTGTGCAGCGCGCGCGGAGCACAACTTACGGAGCTGCGGCGCCAGATCCTGGAGTTGCTCTGGAAGAGCGGTCGCCCGACGGGCGCCTACGAACTGATCGAAGCGCTGAAGCTCAGGGACTCGCGTCCGGTCGGGCCACCCACCGTCTACCGGGCGCTCGAGTTCCTGATGTCCCAAGGGCTCGTTTCGAAGATTGAAAGCCGGAACGCCTACGTCCCGTGCGCGCATCCGGAGCGCCGGCATGATTGCCTGTTCTTCATTTGTAGCTACTGCGGAGCATCAGTCGAGTTGGAAGACCCGCGGCTTGAGCGTCTGATCTCCGAGGATGCCGCCCTTATCGGGTTCCGCCCAACACGGCGCGTGATCGAGGTGGAGGGCGTCTGCGCGAACTGCATCGCGGACGGTGCGGCCTGAAGAGGAAAGAGGGGCGCGCCATGGAAAGCTCAGATCTCGATGGATTGTCGCAGCGTCTGCCGATTTCGGTGCTGACCGGATTCCTCGGCAGCGGCAAGACGACGATTCTCAACTATCTGATCCAACAGCCCGCACTGAGGCGGACACTTGTGCTTATCAACGAGTTCGGCGAGATCGGCCTCGACCACGACCTCGTGACGCACAGCAAGGATAAGGATGACGTCGTCATCGAGATGTCGAGCGGCTGCCTCTGCTGCACCATCCGGGGCGACCTTGCCAAGACCTTGCGCGAGGCGCCGGGGCGTTTCGCACGGGGCGGCAAGCTGTGGTTCGACCGGGTGGTCATCGAAACGACCGGGCTCGCGGATCCGGCCCCGATCCTTCACACCTTAATGACCGAACCGGCGATCGCGCGGCGTTATCGCCTGGATGGGGTCATCGCGACGGTCGATGCGGCCA
>JANQLP010000109.1 GCA_028280515.1 Hyphomicrobiales bacterium | reverse complement strand
AAACGACATATAGTAGAGCGCCATAGGCCCGCAAGGCAGCCGCGCAGGGCGAGCTGGGCCTGTTCACATTTCTCTCAAGGCTCTCGCAAGACGCGGCCTGGCGCGACGGTAGGACGATGTTAACGGGCCGCGTGCGATAAGGAGCCGGGGTGGCGGACGAGGCTCATGCACAGCCCGTGGAAACGGGGAGCCCGGCCGCAACCGGCGGAGCCGCAACGATCCTGGAGCATGATCCCGAAAAGTTGCAGACTTTTCGGAAAAGATCACGCGACAAGACGAAGAGACATAAAGCGCGAGCGATTTGGTCTTAAGAGCCTGTCCGGGACCAAAAGTTGGGATTGGGGGCGATCGCGCTCGAATCCGTTCGTCCCCGCGAAAGCGGGGAACCAGATGTATTGTCAGGGGCGATTCCCGCTTTCGCGGGAATGAACGGAAGCGGAGCGCACGATCCCGCAAAACCAGCGGGCTTTTCGGAAAAGATCATGCGACCCGACGCGATTGAGCCAATCTGGAGCCATCGCGCTCCAGAACTACTTTTCACTCAAAGATGCTTGCGCAATTCGGCGGCAGCGTCCTGCGGAGGGCGCTTGATGTTGAATGGCGCGACGAACCGGCCCTCGCTGTCCATCAGATAGACAATGGCGGTGTGGTCCATGGTGTAGTCGCCATCCTGGAGCGGGACCTTCTTGTAATAGGCGCGGTAGGCCTTGGCGATGTCGGCGATCTTGGCAGCATCGCCGGTAAGCCCACGCATATTCGGGTGGAAGTTTGAAATATAGTCCTTGAGCACCGCCGGTGTGTCCCGCTTCGGGTCGACGCTGATGAAGAGGGCGGCTGTGCGTGAAGCGTCGGGCCCAAGCGCGTTCAGGATCTCCGAAACCTCGAACAGCGCCGCAGGACAGATGTCCGGACAATGGGTGAATCCAAAGAACACGAGGAAAGGCTTGCCACGGAGCGTCTGATCGGAGAACGGCCGGCCGTCGTGATCGATGAGCTGGATCGGCCCGCCGATGGTCGCACCCTGAACTGCTGGGGCATCGCCGAAGCGCCCGGCCATGACCAGCACCAGCACGGCACACACGGCAAGCCCGGCGGCGAAGGCGGTAAACAGGATCAACAGTCGAGAAGGCCGCCGGATCGGGCGTGTCGCCGCGGTTGTGACCGGATCATTCATTGCCGTTCCCCATCAGAGCGGTGGGCGCCGCATGTGCTGGTGCTGTGGTGCGGCACCAGCCCAATGAGACGAGCCCAAGCGTTGGTGCCGCATCACTAGATCGCGATCAATTCGGATTGAATCGATCGCGCTCTATTTCTCTTTGTTTTGTCGCATGATCTTATCCGAAAAGTCTGCCAACTTTTCGGGATCATGCTCTAGCGTCGGCGCCGCACCAATTAGGACGGGCGCCCGAGCGCTGTCCGGCAGCCGATGCGCCGTCAACTCCACCCGACTCGCGTCAAGCCCACGCCGTTCAGAAGTACTGACGCAATTTCGCGGCAGCGGCCTCCGGCGCTCGCTTGATGTCGAACGACGCCACGAACTGTCCCTGCTTATCCATGAGATAGACGATCGTTGAGTGATCCATCGTGTAGTCGCCGCCTTCGAGCGGGATCTTCTTGTAATAGGCGCGGTAGTCCTTGGCGACAGCAGCAATCGTCGCAGGATCGCCGGTAAGCCCGCGCATGTTCGGGTTGAAGTTCGATAGATAGTCTTTCATCACCGCCGGGGTGTCCCGCTCCGGGTCTACGGAAACGAAAAGGGCGGTGGTGCGCGAAGCATCGGGGCCGAGCGCGTTCAGGATCTCGGAAATCTCGAACAAAGCCGCAGGGCATATGTCCGGACAATGCGTGAACCCGAAGTAAATCAGGAAGGGCTTGCCGCGGAGCATTCGATCAGAGAACGGGCGGCCGTCATGATCGATGAGTTCGAATGGTCCGCCGACCGCGACTTTAGTCGCCGGCGGATCGGCGAAGCGCCCGGTCATGACGAGCGCGAGCCCAACGCCGGCGGCTACTCCAAGCACCAAGGCAGCAACGAGTATCAGAAGGCGGGAAGAGCGGCGGGCCGGCGCCTTCGCCATGGCTGTGGCCGGATCGTTCATTGTCAATCCCCTTTAAAAACATGCGTTTAGTCCGGCAAGAATGACTTCGTAGAAAACTGCCGTGCCGTAATGGGCCCATAGCGCCAGGGTGCCCGCGACAAGCAACACGGCCACGCCCGCTGCGACAATCGCCAGGTTCCGTTGCGCGCGCGCAGAGTGCGCGGACGGTGTCTCAAACATCCGAAGACAATCTCCGGCCGAACAAATGCCCTCTGTGAAGCGAGCTAATGCGCGCTCCGGCACACGACAAGCCCGCTTTTCTTGAACTTCTCCAGGAGACATGAGAGATGCATGGCTTGTCCAACACAGATGCATGGCGCGCCGCGCATGCCAGCTTCCTGGACTTGGTGTTCCCCTCTCTGACCGTCCAATCCCGGACCATCAGCGCGACCACTTCAGGCCGAACCAATCGCGCTTCCCTTTTTCGCGTTGACGATCCTGTCGGAAAAAATCTGCCAGCTTTTCTTGATCACGCTTTGAACCGGCAACAGGCTGCAGGCAACCCTTAATAGTACTTGTCCTTGCCGCACGCCTTGGCCTCTATGGCGCTGCACGAGGCGACTGACTTTCCAGGTCTAATCACCGACTCCGCGGCATGACTCGCGGAGTGCTTGGATTTCGAGCAAACGGAAAGGGAGCGGAACGTGCGTATTCATTGTCTTCCTATTTCAGTAGCGGGGGCCGTCCTCGCTGTCGGAACGCTTGCCGGTGTCAGTGTCACGCTGGCCCCCGGCGCTGCAAATGCCGCAACAGTCCGGATCGACTGCCCCCGGAACCAAATCCGCCGCGAGGTCGTCACACGCCTGCCCTCGGGCTGGTGGCAGACCCCCATTGTCAACTCGCTCACCGACGTCCGCGTGACGTCGATCGGTGGACGGACGGCGCTCCAGTGCATCTACGGGCCTGCCGGCCGCATCCAACGCCACGCCCCGGAGGGCGCGACCTGCCGGGCCTCCGGTAAGCGCTTCATCTGCGAGACGCGCACGGCCGGCGGCGGCGGCGGCAGCAGCCCGACCTTCTCCACCGGGCGGATCGACATCCGCCAGACCTACACCGCCGATCTCGACCGCGGGGCAACCGGCGGCTCGGGCGGCGATGTCGATTTCTGGTTCCAGGCCGAAACCCGCGATCTCCTCTACCTCGTGCCCCGAAACGGCGCCAAGCTCGGTGTTGGCAATCGTTCGAACCGTGGGCGCGACGGCTGCTCGCGGGCGCGGCTGAGCAGCAACCGCGTCTCGCTCCGCGATGTCCCGGTGGGCTCCTATGTCTGCGCGAAGACCAATGAGGGCCGGGTCAGCCAGTTCCGCGTCAACCGCCTGAGCGGCGGATCGCCGAAGACGCTGTCGATCGGCTACACGACGTGGCGCTGACGGGCGCGCGCGCCCAATCTCGCGTTCCGAATGCTGACGGTCCGATCCCCGGACCGTCAGCGAGGACTACGAGTGCCACGCAAATTGTACTGTTTCCGGCTGATTAGCTCGGTGACGAACTATGCCGTGGCTTGGAGCTTCACTCCCTCCCCCGCGCCGAACGCGGGTGTTCCCGTGTTCGGCTCTGTTTTGAATGGCCCAAGTCGGGAACACCCGCCTTGGGCTGGGAGAGCGTTTGGGGGGCTACTTCGTCCTTATGAACTCCGTTCATTCCCGCGAAAGCGGGAATCCAGTCAGGCAGAGTATCCTGGGTCCCCGCTTGCGCGGGGACGAACGGATCAACAACCCGGATCGCAGGCAAGCAAGCCTGCGCAAGCTTGCCTGCGCCGCTCGCCGACCTCCCCCTTTCAGGGGGAGGTAATAGGGACTCAAGCCCGAAGAAGTGACTCGGAAGGCTCATCACACGTGCTGGCCGCCATTGATGTGGATTTCGGCCCCGTTCACATAGGACGAGGTTTCGGTGCACAGAACATAGATGATCTTGGCCACCTCATCGGTGGTGCCGAGCCGGCGCATCGGGATCTCGGCGACGATCTTGTCGGTGCCCGGCGAGAGGATGGCGGTGTCGATCTCCCCAGGGGCGATGGCATTGACGCGGATGCCGCGCCGGCCGAAATCCGCCGCCATCTCGCGGGTCAGGGCGGCGAGCGCCGCCTTCGAGGTGCCATAGGCGGAGCCTGCGAAGGGGTGCACATGCATGCCCGCGATCGACGTGACATTGACCACCGAGCCCTTCGCCCGTTCCAACTCGTCCATGAGTCCGCGCGCCAACATCACCGGCGCGAAAAAATTCACCTGGAAAACCTGCTGCCAGGTTTCGAGCGAGGTCTCGATCGTGCTGAGCCGCGCGCCGTTATCCCCTTTGGGCGAGATCCCGGCATTGTTGACGAGCGCGTGCAGCACGCCGCCCTCGAGCCGCTGCTTCACCTCCTCAATCGCATTGATGGTGCTGGCGG
>JANQLP010000105.1 GCA_028280515.1 Hyphomicrobiales bacterium | reverse complement strand
TTCAGATTGACGCGTTTCGTCGCGAAATCCGAACGCATAAAGATGCTCTAACACTTTAAGATATAGAGCAAATTTATCCGATTAGGTTGAAACAGGGTGAGTCAACCTAATCGGATTTTGCTCTAGCCATCACTCCAGTGGCTGCACGATGGTGAACGCGCCCCGAAGTTCTCCAAGCTGGAAGCCGACAGCCTGATCCTGCGGGTAGAGCTCGGTAATCTGCTTTCGCAGGGACGCTTTCACATCGGGTCCATGGCAGGTGAGACACGCCTTCTGCGTCGGGATCGCTTTCATGTAACGGAACACGCGCCTGCCGTTCTGCATCGTCGTTTCGTACCGCTCGAGCGTTGCGGGATCGGCGCCCTGGGCGAGCTGTTCCTGGAACGCTTCCAGCACCGACCGCTCCCACGGATCCGGCGCGTTCGCCGGGTTGCGCAGCTTCAGCGCCGTACGTCCGACAGACCAGCCCTTCTCGGCGGCCTTGTCCCTGGTGATTGCCGGGGCGGCGGTATGGCAAACGGGGATCGCCCTCTCCGGACCACCGGCCGCCATCGCCGCCTTGAGCTCACCCTGCAACCGCTGCGCAAATCCCTTGATGAGCTCGCGGGACTGCGCCGCTCTCTCGGCGTCGGTGGGTTCCGCGTTTGCGATGCCGGCGGAGGCGTCCGCGAGAAGTACGGCGGCGCCAATCAACAGAACACGTCTCAGCTTCATCAAGGCAGCCTCGTATCTCATGTTTGACCAGCCGTCACTCTAGGCTGCGGCAAGGTCATGACGAAAGGTGTGAATTGCGGTGTTTCCGTTCGCCGCATTCGGAGCTGATCGAGGGGCCAGAGCAAGATTTCGTGCGACGAGACGCGCGTTGAACCCGCGGGCCGGGCGGTCTTCAACTCCAGCAACATGTCTCAAGCGGAAGGAGCACCGGCATGGAACATGTCACACCTCTGACGGATGCGCACCAGGCCATCGACGACGCGCTCGCGTCAGGTACGGCGCCCCTCGGGCTGCCGGCTGCACTGTTGCGCGAGCACGGTACGCTCAAGCTCTACCTTTACAAGCCGCGCGGCGAAGACCGCCAGCCACCCCATGAACAGGACGAGGTCTACGTCGTGATCAGCGGATCGGGGACGTTTGCAAGCGGCGAGAGCGAAGACACGCTCAGCCGCGCAACCTTCGGGCCCGGCGATGCGATCTTCACCCCAGCGGGCTCCGTTCATCGCTTCGAGGACTTCAGCGACGACTTCGCAACCTGGGTCATCATGTATGGTGCAGATGGTGGGGAACGGCATAAACACGCCTGAGTCCCGGACCACGCAGAAGCCGGAGACGGCCTTGTATGTCATTGCCGCTGCGCTTCTTCACTCTGCGGACTCATCGCCACCGCCCGCTTCGGTGGCTGCGAATCCTTCCACACGACAAATACGCATGCACGGGTCGCCGGAGAAGCATGAACTTGCCACACCCCTGGTTGAGTTTTTTCGGGCGCACTATCCGGGATGACGGCCTTCTGGCTGTTACCGCGACATCGTCATTCCCGCGAAGGCGGGAATCCAGTCCAGATGTGCCCCACGCAATGCTGTAAAGACTGGATCCCGGATCGCGCGGCGGATTGCGCGCATGGGCATATCGATCACCTCGGCCGCCGCTTGTCCGGGATGACGTCTCGCCGACTGGTCGTCACCGGATACCCGCCTGCGCGGGCACAGGCTTGTTCCGGTGATCCATTCCGTGACCGGTCCCCTTGGCGAACCGCCAATGGAATGGACCCCTGGACTGAATCCGGCGGTGACGGAAATGAGCACCCTCGAATCTCGTGATGCGCGCAGCTCAACCTGATACAACCAAGGCGTGTAAAACACTGTAAATACACGTATTTTTTTCTGTTCGTTTGTGCCCGAAAAGCCACACTGCTCAATAAATCGGCACGCTGAACAGGTGAATTCGCTCATATTTCACTGCACTTTCTTGCTCATGACACGCGCACGCCCGTAAAATTCTCTCCAGATAACAAGAACGTACCCTTGGGGGGTGCTGGGATGGCCTTCACTTTGAGGCGTCTGGCGATTCGGTCGCTGGTTTGTGTTGCCGTGATTTTCGCGGGGCTCGTGCCCGCGCGCGCCGGCGGTGAGTTCGGCGGGTCCGGCAAGTTCGTCGGTTGGTGGGAGCTTGGCGGTTACTACGGCACGGACGACTCCAGCCGTGGTGAGGTTGTTCTGTTCACCCCGCTGATGCAGTCTGCGAGCACACTGTTCTTCCTCGACGCGCGCGGCAAGCTCTTCGAAGAGGATGTGCAGGAAGCCAATCTCGCTTTAGGCTATCGGCAGATGATGCCGTCGGGCTGGAACCTTGGGCTGTGGGCCGGATGGGACATCCGCGACACGGAAGAAAACAACACCTTCCATCAGGTGTCCTTCGGGCTTGAGGCGCTCAGTGAGCGCTTCGACCTGCGGGTAAACGGTTATGTGCCGGTCACCGATCCCAAGGGCTCGCCGGGACTGGCGGAAGTGTTTCTGCGCGGCAACAACATCCTGATGATCGGCGGCGAGGAGGTACCTCTCTACGGTGTCGACGGTGAAGTCGGTGTTCTCCTGTTCGGACGGAACCGTGGCGGTGGTGGATTGAAAGGTGCCCCGGCGCCCACCAAGCGCCACGAGTTGCGGGCCTATGCCGGCGGCTTCTGGTTCGATGCCGATGACGCGAACGAAGAGGTGGCAGGCCCCAGGGGGCGGCTCGAATACCGCATCAACGATATTGTCTCGTCGCTGCCCGGCTCACGCCTCACCATCGAGAGCGAGCTCTCCTATGACGAGGTGCGCGACACCAAATTCGAGATCGGTGCACGGCTAAGGATTCCGTTCGGTGCGCGCGGCTCCGACGCCGCCTCACGCATGGCGGCCCTGACGGGTCAGGAGTTGCGCATGATCGAGGGTCTTGAGCGCGACACCGACATCGTCACCACCCAGAGCGAGGAAGAGAACGTCTTCGATACGCTGACGAACGTCGACTTCGACCGGGTCGGCTTTGTTGATGGCGGCGGGGATGTTCAGGGCACGCTCAACGACAACGGACCGAACAGCCTGATCATCCTCAATGGCGGCACGACCAATGGCAGCGTCACCGTCGGACCGGGCCAGACGCTCCAGGGTGGCGGCTCGACCATCAACGTGACCGGCCGGCGTTCCGGCACCACGGCGAACTTCAAGGGGCTGGGCGCCAAGCCCTTCCTCGTGCAGACCCTGGACCAGGCGGTCGTGACCGTCAACAACAACACTCATGTGGCGGGCCTCGGTATCACGGGCGCGGGCGCAGGCTCGGGCTTCGGCTTTAACAACGGCTTCGCGCCGACCGGGGACGGCGTCTTCAACGTCGCCATCACCGACACCATGATCATGGACACAGGCGGCCCCGGCATCCGGTTCGGCAACAACCACAACAACATCACGTTCAGCAACGTCAGCATGGCGAATGTGGCACAGGCCATCGAATTCGATAGCAACAACTCCAACGTGACTATTACGGGCAACACGATCTCAAACTCGCTCGGCATCGCCGTGTTCATCCGGAACAACAACAGCAGCGTCACGCTGTCGGGCAACACGATCTCGAACGCGCTCGGCCCCGCCGTGTTTTTCTTGGACAACAACAGCAGCGTCATGGTGTCGGGCAACACGATCTCGAACGCAGGCAGCGACGGCATCCGCCTCAACGGCGGTAACAACATCACGATCACCGGCAACACGCTGACGAGTATTGACCAGGATGCGATCGACGTCGGCGGCGCTGCTGCCAACACGCTCACCATCACCGATAACACCTTCGCGGGCACCATCGGGAACAACGTGGTCCGGTTCGACGGTGTGGTCGACACGCTGCTGGACGGCAGCGGCAACCAGCTTGCGCCGGGCACGGTCGTCGGCGGCTCGCTCTGTGAGCTGGATGGCGGGAGCTTCACCGGCACGCTGGAGATTGGCAACCAGACCTTCGTGAACGGCGCGGGCTGTAACTGATGCTGGTCCGCCGCGCCATAATCTGCTCCCTTGCCTTGCTGCTTGCGCTGTGCGTGAGCCTGCCCGCGCGCGCGGGCGGTGAGTTCGGCGGCTCCGGAAAGTTCGTCGGCTGGTGGGAACTTGGCGGTTTCTACGGCACGGATGACTCAAGTCGTGGCGAGGTGGTGCTGTTCACGCCGCTGATGCAGTCGGCCTCAACGCTGTTCTTCCTCGATGCGCGCGGCAAATTCTTCGAAGAAGATGTGCAGGAGGCCAATCTCGCTTTAGGCTACCGCCAGATGATGCCGTCGGGGTGGAACCTCGGCCTGTGGGCCGGATGGGACATTCGCGACACGGAAGAAAACAACACCTTCCATCAGGTCTCGTTCGGGCTTGAAGCGCTATCGGAACGTTTCGATGTGCGGGTGAACGGCTATGCGCCCATC
>JANQLP010000047.1 GCA_028280515.1 Hyphomicrobiales bacterium | reverse complement strand
CGAGGGAAGAGCCAATGCGGACCGGTCCGGCGCGTCGACGGCCAAGACACAGGGTTCCCCGTCTCTCATGGTGATGATGACGGCCGTCAGTTCAACGGTTGCCCGGCTGATGTCGTCGTATCCGCTCATTCTTCCCGCCGACGATTCAACTGTGCCACGACTATCACACGCATCTTTTGAAGATTGCTTCCGCTTCCCGATCTCTACTCGGCACGCAGCACCGATGATAGGCTTGCGTAAGCTGAAAGGCGCGGATTGCGATGGCGTTACACAATTTGAAAAGTCCGCCAACTTTTCGGATAAGATCATGCTCGGAGGAACTCCGGCACGCCGGCAGAATTCAGGTTGCGGCCCTTATCGGCAGCAGCTCTGTCGGCCTCGACAAGAACGGCACCAACCGGAACAAGCGCCGGAGAAGACGGAGTGTCCTCCCGCATCTTTCCCCTGCGAGCACAAACGCGCTAGAGTAGCAAGCCGATTGACAGGCGTCCAACCTGCTGCTTGTTTCCCGGAAGCAGATTTCGCAACCTGATCAAAGCGCCAATATGCATATGGCGTGCAGCAGGAGGAAAACGAATCCCCAGCATTGGCATAGTTTGCCTCCAAACTGATCAGCCGCACGTTGCATGGTTGGTTGCCTGAGGATGTGCCTCCTGCTAAGCATGATCCCGAAAAGTTGGAGACTTTTCGGATAGATCATGCGACCAAACAAAGAGAATTAAGAGCGTCCCCTCCACCCGGAGATGATCGATGCCGTCGCCAAGCAATTGGAGGGTGTCGCCTTCGGTCCGGCCGAAGGCGAGCGATTATGACTATGACCTCGACGCCGCGCTGTCCTCGGTTCTAGGGCTGCAGGCGCGAGCGCCGCACGACGCCTTTACCGCCGGTGTGCTCGGCACCGAGCGAGCAGGCAATGGCGTCCTTATCCGCGACAATGGCCTGATCCTGACCATCGGCTATCTCATCATCGAAGCGGAATCGGTGTGGCTGCGGACCGCCGAAGGCCGCACAGTGCCCGGCCATGCGCTCGCCTATGACCAGGACACCGGCTTCGGCCTCGTCCAGGCGCTGGGTGCGCTCGATCTGCCGGCGCTTCCGCTCGGTCGTTCGGGCGAGGCGGGTGTCGGCGAGTATGTCGTGGTCGGCGGCGCCGGCGGCGCGCATCGCTCGGTCGCCGCGCGCATCGTCGCCCGGCAGGAGTTCGCCGGCTATTGGGAGTATGTGCTTGACGATGCGATCTTCACCGCGCCGGCGCATCCGCATTGGGGCGGAGCGGCGCTGATCGGACCCAAAGGCGACCTCCTCGGCATCGGCTCGCTTCAACTCGAACAACGGCGCGAACCGGACGTCACTCAGCATATCAACATGATCGTCCCGATCGACCTGTTGGATTCCGTCCTCGACGATATGTTGACTTATGGCCGACCCAAGCGGCCGGCGCGGCCGTGGCTCGGGCTCTATGCCACCGAAATGGAGGACACGGTCGTTATCGTCGGGCTCGCCGAAGACGGACCGGCGCAGCAGGCCGATTTACGTCAAGGCGATTTCGTCCTTGCCGTCGGCGGCGTGAAGGTTTCGACTCTTGCGCAGTTTTATCGCGCCATCTGGTCGCTGGGCGAGGCCGGCGTGAATGTGCCGCTCAGCGTGCTGCGCGATGGCGAAACGTTCGAAATCTGGGTCGATTCCACCGACCGGCAGAGCTACGTGAAATCGCCGCGCCTGCATTAGACCCGAGCGCGATCACACACTAGCTAATCTTTTGACTTCTATTTGTTTTGTCGCATGATCCAGTCGGAAAAGTTGCAGACTTTTCGGACAAGATCATGCAAGAAGACAAAGAGGGCACGATCGACTCACCTGGAGCGATCGCGTGCCGAGGCCTTCACACGGCAACCTGACCAAGCCGGAATGACGAGTTTCGACGACGCCTTCCGCGCGCGTCTGCGCGATCTCCTGGTCTGGCGGCGCGACGTGCGCCGCTTTCGCACCGACCCTTTGCCCGCGGGCACGCTCGAACGGCTGATTGAAGTGGCGTGTCTTGCTCCTTCGGTCGGACTGAGCCAACCATGGCGGTTCGTGATCGTCGACGATCCTGCACGCCGCAAAGGCATCGTCGAGGATTTCGCCGCCTGCAACGCCGACGCGCTCCGCTCTTACAGCGGCGAGCGGGCGGCCCGCTATGCGACCCTAAAACTCGACGGCCTGAAGGAAGCCCCCTGCCAGCTTGCCGTGTTCGCCGACCGCGAGACCATGACGGGACATGGACTAGGCCGCAGGACCATGCCGGAAATGGCCGAGTACTCCGTTGTGACCGCCATCCACACGCTCTGGCTTGCGGCGCGTGCGGACGGAATCGGCCTGGGCTGGGTCTCGATCCTCGATCCCGCCCGCGTCAGCGACATCCTCGATGTTCCGCCGAGCTGGCGTTTCATCGGCTATTTCTGTCTGGGCTACCCGCTGTGCGTGAGC
>JANQLP010000114.1 GCA_028280515.1 Hyphomicrobiales bacterium | reverse complement strand
CACGCGCTGCGCGAGGGCCGCCTCGATGAAGGCGTCGATACCACCGTCGAGAACCGCATTCGGGTTGGAACTCTCCACGCCCGTGCGCAGATCTTTTACCATCTGGTAGGGCTGCAAGACATAGGAGCGAATCTGGTGCCCCCAGCCGATGTCTGTTTTTGCGGCCGCCTGCTCCTGCGCCTCTTCCTCTCTGCGCTGCAACTCCGCCTCGTACAGCCGGGCGCGCAGCATGTCCCATGCGGTGGCGCGGTTCTTGTGCTGTGACCGTTCATTCTGGCACTGGACGACGATTCCGGTCGGCAGATGCGTAATGCGTACCGCACTGTCCGTCGTGTTGACGTGCTGACCGCCCGCGCCACTCGCGCGGTAGGTATCGATCCGCACGTCCTTGTCCTCGATCTCGATGTCGATCGACTGATCGATGACGGGAAACACCCATACGGACGCAAAGCTCGTATGCCGGCGCGCATTGGAATCGAACGGTGAAATTCTGACGAGCCGGTGCACGCCGGACTCGGTCTTTGCCCAGCCATAGGCGTTGCGGCCTTCGATCAGGAGCGTCGCCGATTTGATCCCGGCTTCTTCCCCCGGGCTCGACCCGATCAGGGAACACTTGTACCCCCGGCTTTCCGACCAGCGCATGTACATGCGCATCAGCATCTGCGCCCAGTCCTGGCTTTCCGTGCCACCGGCGCCAGCATGAATCTCAAGATAGCAGTCGTTCGCGTCGGCCTCGCCGGAAAGCAGCGTCTCGACTTCCTTCTTCTGCGCTTCCTTATGCAGTTTTCCGAGGGACTTTTCAGCCTCGGCAATCACCTCGGCGTCGTCTTCGGCTTCGCCGAGCTCGATGAGTTGCACATTGTCTTCCAGCTCTTGTGCAAGCTGGTCGAAACTCGACAACGCGCCTTCAAGACCCTGCCGCTGGCGCATGATCTTCTGCGCTGCCTCAGGATCGTTCCAGAAGTTCGGGTCTTCCGCCTTCCGGTTCAGCTCCGCCAGCTGGTCGCGCGCCCGGTCCGGGTCAAAGATGCCTCCTCAGCAGGTCCAGCGACTGCTTGATTTGATCGACGATTGTCTGGGTTTCCGCTCGCATGATATCGCCTGTGTGCCTTTCTCGCCCGTCGGATCGGATCACGGCGCAGAGAGCGTAGCGCCTTGAACCGCCAACGCAATCCTGAAAAACGGGTGTCCTGAGCTAGTACAGACCGCCGGGAGACGGGCGCGTGAACCAGCCGCCACCGCCGCCCTCGCGGGCCTGAACCGGGGGCGCCGGTGCGCGCACGAAGCGCGGCGGCTCGGTGCCTGGCTTGAAGGCCTCGAGGATCGCCCTCGGATCGCCTCCCGCCGACCGGAACCCGGTGGACCGGTTGATCTGAACCAGTTGCAGGCCGGGAGGAATGCGGAACGGGATGGCCGGTTGCCCCTTGAGGGCGTCGATCATGAAATCGCGGAACACCGGCGCCGCCACACCACCGCCGGTGGCGTCCTTGCCCATCCGCCTTGGCTGGTCAAAACCGATGAAGACCCCAACGGCCAGGTCGGGGCCAAAGCCCACGAACCATGCATCCTTGTAATCGTTGGTCGTCCCGGTCTTTCCGGCCATCGGCTTGCCGACCGCCTTGATGCGCGTTGCCGTGCCGCGCTGAACCACGCCTTCCATCATGGACGTGACCTGATAGGCGGTATGCGGGTCGATGATCTGCTTGCGGTCGTCGTTCAGGTCGGGTTCTTCCTGAGCATCCCAACTGCGCGTTCTGCAGTCGGGACAGTCGCGCGTGTCGTGGCGCCAGATCGTCCGCCCGTATCGGTCCTGAATCCGGTCGACAAACGTCGCCGTGACCTTCTTTCCGCCATTCGCGAACACCGAATAGGCCGTGATCATCTTCATCAGCGTGGTCTCGCCGGCGCCGAGCGCCATAGGCAGAACAGGCAACAGATTGTCGTACACGCCGAACCGGCGCGCATATTCGGCAATCAGCGGCATGCCCAGATCCTGCGCAAGACGTACCGTCATCAGGTTCCGGGACTTCTCGATACCCAGACGCAATGTCGACGGGCCGTAGAATTTCTTGGAGTAGTTCTCCGGGCACCACCTCGGACGGCCGCGGGCGGCCTCGAGGCAGAAGGGCGCGTCGAGCACGACGCTCGCCGGCGTGTAGCCATTATCCAGCGCGGCCGCATAGACCAGCGGCTTGAAGGATGAGCCGGGTTGTCTTTGCGCCTGCGTTGCGCGGTCGAACTCGCTCGAGTCGAAGCTGAACCCGCCGACAATCGCCAGCACCCGTCCGGTGTGGGGGTCCATGGCAATCAACGCGCCCTCGACGGCGGGAATCTGCATCAGCTGCCATTGTCCGGCAATCACCTTGCCCTCTTTGTCGTGGGCCGGAGCAACATAAACCACATCCCCCACCTTCAAGGGGGCCTTCCTGTTCCTGGGGCGGATCCATTTCAGGTTTTCGTAGGTAACGATGCCGCCTTCGCGCTTCTCTTCGTACTTGCCGGACGGCAGTCTGTTCGGGCGCAGCCCGACCGTTACCTCACTGTTTTCGACCTTGAGGACCACGGAAAGCCGCCAGTCGCCAACATCGCTTGGCACCTTGATCTTGCTGAGCGTTTCGCCCCAGTCACCCGCCGGATCGATTGTCTGCACCGGCCCGCGCCAGCCGTGCCGCCGATCATAGCGGACGAGCCCTTTCACCAGCGCCTTGCGGGCCTGGCGTTGCATCACCGGATCGAGCGTGGCGCGAACCGAAAGTCCGCCGCCGTAGAGCTTGTCGCGGCCATACGTGTTCTCAAGTTCGCGGCGCACCTCTTCGGCGAAGAACTCGGCCGCAAATATATGCGCGCCGAGCGGCCGCGGATTCACATTCAAAGGCTGCGCCTTCGCGGCCTCGGCCTCTTCCTCGGTGACGTAACCGTTCTCGACCATGCGGTCGATGACCCAGTTGCGCCGGCCAAGCGCTCGCTTGGTGCGGCGGAAGGGATGGTAATTGTTCGGCGCCTTCGGCAATGCCGCAAGGTAGGCGACATCCGAGAGGTTCAGTTCGTTGAGCGCCTTGCCCCAATAGTTGAGGCCGGCGGCCGCGACGCCGTAGGACTTCAGACCGAGGAAAATCTCGTTCAGATAGAGCTCGAGGATCTGCTCCTTGGTGAAGGCACGCTCGATGCGGATCGCCAGGATCGCTTCCTTGATCTTGCGCTCGAAGGTCACGTCGCTCGTCAGCAGGAAGTTCTTCGCGACCTGCTGGGTGATGGTCGACGCGCCGACCAGCCGCCGGCCGCTCTGGATATTGTTGATATTGGTCAGCGCGGCCCGGGCAATGCCCTGGAAATCAATGCCGCCGTGCTGGAAGAAGTTCTTGTCTTCCGCCGCCAGGAACGCCTGGATGAGCTTTTCCGGTATGGCGTTGATCGGAACGTAGATGCGCCGTTCAGTGGCATACTCGGCAATCAGGCTGCCGTCACTGGCGTGCACACGGGTCATCACCGGTGGCTCGTACTTGGCCAGCACCTCGTAATCCGGCAGGTCCTTGGACACGTGCCACAGCAGGAATGCAACCCCTGCCGAGGCGGCAACGAACAGGATCATGCCGACGGCAAAGAGATACCCAATCAGTCGCAGGACAGGATTGCGGCGGCGCCGACGCGGCTTCTCCTCCGGCGGTTTTATCGGGGCGGTAATGTCCATGAGCGTCCGTTTCGTCTCGCTGTGTCAAAACAGACGGCGACGCGCCGTCTCGTACGCTTAAGTCACCATTTCCTATTG
>JANQLP010000219.1 GCA_028280515.1 Hyphomicrobiales bacterium | reverse complement strand
CAACTTGTGCAACTGGCCAGCCGTACCCCATTCGACGCGGGGCAATGCGAGGAGCGGTCCCTGCATCTCGCGCTTCGACAGTCGCACCAGTCCCGGGCCCTGCGCCACATCTTCTTTGCCGAGCGCAAGGCGGCCAAGCCGGCGACCATCGCCGGCCATAGACCGCGCGCCCTTCGGTCCGTCGCGGTCGTGGGCGCCGGTCCGGTTGCCCGCCGCTTCGCCGAGGACGCGCGTGCGGACGGTCTGGAGGTG
Organism: Hyphomicrobiales bacterium; assembly: GCA_028280515.1. Classification (GTDB taxonomy): domain Bacteria; phylum Pseudomonadota; class Alphaproteobacteria; order Rhizobiales; family Methyloligellaceae; genus UBA2767. The sequence continues at coordinate 12,529 of JANQLP010000219.1, read as the reverse complement.
AGACTAGTCGAAAGCGCGGAGGGGCTTGCTATGGGCGCCCGTCCGCCCGATCTTGCACTTGTGGCGGGCGCGGAAGAACCGGATGGGGTGCGTTGCACGCTTCACCACCTGGCCGACGCGGTGGGCCCGGAGGCGATCCTGTCAGTGTGCCTGGGGCGTTTGGATGTGTCGCCGCTCTTCGAGGGTGTCCCCGACCGGAACCGTTGTTTGGCGCTGCACAGCGGAGCGCCGGAGCGCCGGTCGAACCTGCTGGAGATCATGGTCGCGCCGGACACGCCGGCCAATGTCGCGGCCACGGGGGTCGCTCTTGCCCGGCGTCTGTCCAGAACACCCGTCCTCTCTTGCGGGGGCCTCGGGTTCAAAGGGGAGTTCGTCGGGGTCCGGCTGGAGCGTGCCGTGCGCCGTCAAGCGGAGAATCTTCTCGCCGAAGGTGCCTTGCCGCAGGAGATCGATGCCGCCTGGACCGAATTCGGCGTGCCGATGGGAATCTTCGCGGCAGAGGATGCCGCCGGCCTTGAGCCCCTCGACATGGAACCCGGGGGCGCGTGTCACCGCGAGATACGCGGGGCTTTGGTGGCAGCCGGCCGTTTGGGTCGACACAGCGGCAAAGGCTGGTATCGCTACGATCCCGGTGATCCGACCGCCCTGCCGGACTCGGAGGTCGAGGCAATGATCCGCGAGCACGCGCGCAAGCGCGGCATCGAACGGCGACGCCTCGACAGGGACGAGATTTGCCGCCGCCTTCTCGCGGTTCTCATCGATGAAGGCACGCGTGTCGTAGAGGAGGGAGGCGTCCCGGACGGCGCTTTCGTCGATGTCGTCGCCGTCGTCGGCCACGGCTTTCCCTGCTGGCGCGGCGGGCCGGTGTATCATGGAATGCAGGTCGGGATGGACAGGGTTGCGGGCTGGATGGATGAGGTCGTGGCGGGAAGCCCTTCCGGAGCCTGGACCGTTTCGGACACCCTCCGTGAGGCTGCGGAGTGAGAGGGGATGGAGCACCGCATCGGATGACGTAAAAGATCTTTCGCACATTTGAGAGGGATTGGTGGCCCCGACTCTGGATAGGTTGGTTTTGCGGAAATCAACAGCCCCAGAGGAAAGGAGCCACTATGGGAGAGAATAACACGAAGGCCTCGTTGGTGGCGGTAACCAAAACGTCCGCTTCTAACAGGAGCGGACATCGGAAATCTGCCGTCCGACGACTAAATCAACAAAATCGGCACTTTCCGGTCATTAGGTAGCCATCCCGTTCGCGTCCGCATTCGGTCGTATTTCGGACATTCCGATATAGATTTTCGCGGGATCCGATCGCGTTCCCGTATTTGTACTTGCCTGTGGGGGAAAGGACGGGCCCAAAGGTTGGGTACACTATTCTCTGTTTCGTGTGCGCTATGTGTGCACTTGGAACCCGCCCGCGTTTGACATGGCCGCAGATGGATAGGTATGGACTGCGGATATGGATACAATTTCCCCAGTAGGTAGCGAAGTAGACCGGCGTTTCTCCGTGGCACCTATGATGGAGTGGACGCATTGTTTATATAAATCAGATAGTTACGGCGCAACGTGTGCAATATGTGTGCACTCAGGGGTCAACGGGGATCGATGTTGAGCCAAGCCGATCAAACTGCAGGTGATAGGCGGTTCTGACTGGGATCGAATCCTCAGCGGAATTGCGTACAACTGGTCCGCTCATCAGCGAGAAGGGGGCACTCTCAGAAACGCACCTCGAGTGCCGCATATGACCAGAGCAGACAGAGCTGGCTGTCGTGACGTTAATCTGTGACGCCGGTTGCCGTCCTGGCGGATAATCGATCCGACTGGGTGAAAGCTAGTTCGATACTCGACAAGAACCGTCTGGTACGTGAGTCCTTTGGTTTCTCAAAAAACTGTTTGGGCGTGGCGATCTCAACGATACTGCCCTGCTCCATATAGACGACCCGATCAGCAACCATCCGTGCAAAACCCATCTCGTGCGTAACGACGATCATTGTCATTCCGGCCTTGGCCAGCTCCGTCATGACATCGAGCACTTCCTGGATCATCTCTGGATCCAAGGCGGACGTCGGCTCATCAAACAGCATGATCTTCGGCTCCATGCAGAGCGCGCGGGCAATCGCTGCCCGCTGCTTCTGACCGCCGGAGATTTGACCGGGATACTTGTTGGCCTGATCGAGAATCCGCACGCGATCGAGATAGTCAGCGGCTGTGCTTTCAGCCGCGTCGCGCTTGGTGCCGCGTGAAAGGATTTGCGGCAAAGCGCAGTTTTCGAGCACGGTCAGATGGGGAAAGAGATTGAAATGCTGAAAGACCATGCCGGCGTCGCGGCGAATGGCATCGAGGTTGCGCAAATCGTCGTCGAGTCGGATACCGGAAACGGTGATTGTGCCGCCATCATGGGCCTCGAGCTTGTTGATGCAACGGATCAAGGTCGACTTTCCTGAACCGGACGGTCCGCAAATGACGACGCGCTCGCTTTCATCGACCGAGAAAGTAATACCTTTCAGAGCCTGGAAGTCGCCGAAGAACTTATCGACATTGTGCAATTCGATCGCAGGCCCAGTCATCCGTGCGTCCTCGCTGCTACGCCCCGTTCGAGATAGCGCGAGTAGATGGCGATCCCGAAGCAGATGACGAAATAGATGGAGGCGACAAACAGATAGGCTTCCGTCGATGGAGCTGGCCAGGCTGGATCAGTCGTCGCACTGCGAGCGGCGCTCAGCATGTCGAAAACGCCGACGATTAGAACAAGCGAGGTGTTCTTGACCATGACAATGGCCGTATTCGTCAATGGCGGAATGACATTCTGGATGGCCTGCGGCAAGACGATATGCCAGATCATCTTCCAATACGGTATGCCGAGCGCCTCCGCTGCTTCGATCTGGCCCTCGTCGAGCCCTTGCAAACCACCACGGATGACTTCTGCAAGATAGGCGGCTGCGAAAATCGTCAATGCTGCGAGCGTCCGGCCGAGTTTGTCGATCGTCCAGCCAGGCGGCAGAAGAAGCGGCAGAAGTATAGCTGCGACGAACAGTAGTCCGACGAGCGGAAGACCCCGAACGAGTTCGATAGTGAAGATGCTCACGGCACGCGGTATCGGCAGTCTGCCGCGGCGACCCAATGCAAGGAGAACGGCCAGGGGAAACGCCAACCCGAGCGATAGCACCGCAAGCATGAGGGTGACCGGCAATCCGCCCCATTTTGACGTTGGGACCGGCGGCAAACCGGCAACGCCGCCGCCCATCAGGATAAGCATGGCTCCGACGGCCACGCCCCACACTGCGAGAAGCCGTGCATTCCAGAGTTTCGGTGAAAGCGAAACAAGGATCATCCCGACAATCAGCAGTATGACCAGCACCGCCCGCCACTGTTCAGAAGGAGGATAGAGCCCGAACAGGATCAGCCGCGCCTTGGCGCCAATGAAGGCCCAGCACGCCCCACCTGATTGGCAGTCGGACGGCGATCTCACGGTCCAGTGGGCATCAAGAACGGCCCAGTTGAAAGCCGGTATGAGAGCGAGCAGAAGCAGGACCGTCACTGCGCTAAGTGTCGCCGACAACAAGTCGCCAAATAGCAACTTGAAGAACGGCTTCCGCGCTGTCTTCGGCGGCGATTGCGGCTCCATGAAGCCATATGTGGCGGTCTGTTCGGACATCAGCGGACCACCAGCGCGACGCGTGCGTTGTACCAGTTCATGAACAATGAAACCGAAAGCGAGATGGACAAAAAGACGCAAAGCATAATGAGTATGCTCTCGATGGCCTGACCTGTCTGATTGATGACGGTATTCACGACCAGTCCCAGTTCGGGATAGCCCACTGCAACGGCGAGGGTCGTGTTCTTGACGGTTGAAAGATATTGCGAGGTCATCGGCGGGACGATAATGCGAAGCGCCTGCGGCAAGATAACCTTGAACATGACAACCCGTTCGGAAAGTCCGAGCGCTCGGGCGCCTTCCCATTGACCCTTGTCGATTGCTTCGATGCCACCCCGAATGATTTCGCCAATGAAGGCCGATGTATATATCGTCAGCCCAATAATGATCGCCGCGAATTCCGGTGACAGATTGGTGCCGCCGCTAAAATTGAGGCCATTGAGTTCAGGCATCTCAAGCTTCAATGGTCGGCCGAGCGCGACATAAAGGACCACGTTCGTCGCGGCCCAGAAAGCAAGAGCTGCCAAAAGAATAGGGGCGCCAAAACTCCTTGCCCGCCGCGCAGACCACAATCCCACTGCAAGCGCAACTATGAAGAGAGCGGCGCTTGCGATGAGAAAGAACCAGCCACCTGGCTCAACGATCAACGCCGGTGCGTAGACGCCCCTTATTGAGAGAAAAAGGCCAGGAAGGGGGTTTAGTGCGGCGCGCGGAGCGGGAAAGACGGAGGTGGCGATCGCGTACCAGAACAAGAGCTGAACGATCAATGGAACGTTTCGCAAGACCGTAACATAGACACCCGTCATGTAAGAGAGAACCGGGTGGTGGGAGAGGCGAGCAAGGCATACGAATAGGCCGAGGATAGTTGCGAAGACGATTGAAAGCAGCGAGAGCCAGAGGGTATTGGCAAGCCCGGCTACATAGGCCCAAAGAAAACTGTCTGATGCGTCATAACGAATGATGCTTTCGGAAATTGGAAATCGCGCGGGCCTCCACAGATAATCAAAGCCGGTACGAATTCCCCTGGCTGTTAGGTTCTCCACGGTATTTCCGACGATCATCCAGAGGAACAGTCCCAGACCGGCAAGAAGCGCGATCTGGGCTGCCCAGGCGCGGACGCGGGCGGAATACCAGAGTGCAGAGATCATTCCTGCCCGCTCCTGTTTATTGGAAAGCAAGTGGGAACATCAGGCCGCCGTCAGTGAACAGGGCGTTGCGACCACGGGTGAGCTTAAGTGGGCTTTCCTTTCCGACATTTCGTTCGAACATCTCGCCATAGTTGCCGAGCGCTTTGACGATCCGGTAGGCGAAGTCATCCGAAAGCCCAAGCGCTTGGCCATTCCCGGGGTCGGTTCCCAGAAAGCGGCGAATGCGTGGATCATCGCTTTTCTTGAATGAATCGATGTTCTTTTGCGTCAGACCGAAGGCCTCCGCAGCAATGAGTGCCTGGATCGACCAGTTCACGATATCGAGCCACTGGTCGTCCCCATGTCGGACAGCAGGTGTGAGCGCGTCCATGTATTTGGTCGCTGGGAAAATGATGTAGTTGTCCGGATTGTCGGCCATGGTTGCGCGCACGGAGGCAAGCGCTCCGGCGTCTGTGATAAGTGCATCGCAGCGCCCTGAAAAGAAGGCCTGGCGAGCAGCGGTCGTGTTGTCGAAGACGACGGGCTTCAGACCAAGATTGTTCTTTGTCGATACATCATTCACAACAACCTCCGTTGTCGAGCCGGTTTGGACGCAAACGGATGCGCCTGACATATCTTCGACTTTGGTGATGCCGAGCTTTTTCGGCATCATAAAACCGGTGTATTCAAAATAGTTTGGGGTTGTGAGGTTGATTCCGTTGGCATCGCGCTGAAGGGTCCAGGTAAGGGTGCGCGGCAGCATATCTATCTCCCCGGTCTGCAAGGCGGGGATACGCTGCTGGCCAGAAAGTGGCACAAAATCCACGGCGTCCTTGTCGTCGAGCACTGCCACGGCAACCGCGCGGCAGGTCTCGACGTCGAGACCACGCCAATAACCCTTGTCGTCTGGTGCGCCGAAACCTGGCGTGCCCTGGCTAGATCCGCAGATCAGGCGGCCTCGCTCCTTGACCTTCTCAAGGGTGGTTTCAGCGAGGGCTGGAGATACCAGCCCCAACGCCAGCGCTGCTGTAATCGTGATGAGCTTTTTCTTCATGTTTACCTCTCCTTGTCTTTGAGGTTCAGGCGGTTCTTGCGACCGCTTCGTTCGAAAGGGTGGCAAAGAAGTCGGCAAGGTCTTCCCGCAGATCTGCAGGGTCTTCCAAGCCAATACTGATGCGAAGGATCGTGCGCTCATTGCGCGGATGATGGGTTTGGCGCGTCGCCTTGATCGACATGGGCGCGATCAGGCTACGTGTCCCGCCCCAAGACGCGCCGATCGAGAAGTATCGCAACGCGTTCAATGCGATATCGAGACAGGGCTCCAGCTCTTTCGGCAACACAACCGAAAACAGGCCGCTCGAGCCTGAAAAATCACGCTTCCAGATATCATGACCTTGGGATGTCGGGAGCGCCGGATACAAGACTTCGCCAAGGCCTCTCTCCGCCAGTTCAGAAGCAACTTCCGTGGCAACCTTTCCTACATGAGCCAACCGCACGGCCATCGTTTCCAATCCGCGCAGGACAAGCTGAACGGAATCCGGACAAACGCCGAAGCCGATCATGCGCATGGTGTCACGCAACCGCTTGCGGAGAGCGAGGTCATTCACCGCAACGGAACCCATCAGAACATCGGAGTGTCCGCCAGGATATTTGGTAAGAGCTTGCATCGAAAAATCGACGCCATGGTCGAGCGGCTTGAAAAGCAGCGGCGTCGCCCAGGTGTTGTCTATGCCCGTGAGAATGCCTTTTGCCCGAGCGACATTGGCGATCGCGGGCACATCTTCGATCTCCATGGTGGTTGAACCCGGAGATTCCATCCAAATGAGTTTGGTATTGTCACGGACCAGCTCTTGTATCGCTGCGCCGACACCTGGCATGTAAATCGACCATTCGATGCCACGTGGCTCTAAAAAGTTGCGGCAAAACCCGAGAACAGGCGGATAGGCCGTGTCTGGAACCAGAACATGATCACCTGGCATCAACACCGACAGGAGGACAACCGTGACGGCCGCCTGACCTGACGGCAACACGACCGCACGTTTGCCGTTTTCGAGCGATGCAAGTTGCGCCTCAAGGACGCGCTGGGTGGGCGTTCCGTGAAGTCCGTAAGAGTAGCTGTCAAGGTCACGCTGCCCTCGCGCCGCGTAACTCTGCGCATCAGGAAAAACGATTGTTGATGCTCGATGCGTCGGAATGCCCAAGGCTGCATAGCCGGAATCGTCGACGCTTGGATGATGAACGCTCTTGGTCGCGTCGCGCATGGAGCCTCCTGATGACCTCCTGAATCTCACTAGTCATAATCGCGCGATGCGTGTAATAGAAATACTGATCAAGTGACATAAATCTATGTTTAAATTTTATAGATGAACTACCGACAGCTGGAAGCTTTCAATGCAGTGATGATCTCCGGCTCGACGGTACGAGCCGCTGAATTGATGGGTATCACCCAGCCAGCCGTCTCGCGGTTGATAATGGAACTTGAAGCCGCCACCCGGCTCCCGCTCTTCGACCGAATCCGCGGAAGACTGGTTCCAACGCCTGAAGGACAGTTGTTTTTTCGCGAGGTCGAAACAAGCTTCAAAGGAATCGATCGGTTGCGCAGCGCCGCAGCCAATATTCGCGACTACGGCGCCGGAATCCTTAAAGTCGCCTCCCTGGCGGCCGGCGGAGCCGTCTTAGTGCCTGCAGCGATCCGATCGTTTCGCGAGACACATCCGGTGGTCCGCATCACATTCCACATAACCTGGTCGTCGGAGGTCCGAAACGGCATTGCAGATGGTCAATACGACGTTGGGTTGGCGGCCGACGAAATCGATCGCTCAGGCATCGACAGCCAACTTTTCGTAAACTTTCCCGCTTTGGTCGCGATGCCGCACGAGCATCCTTTGACGCTGTATCAGACGATCACACCCGATCTGCTGAAGGATCATCCGCTTGTTGGACTTGCCCCCGAAGATCGTGCACGGCAGCGATTCGACAGTGTGATGGCCGAAGCGGGCGTCGAACCGGATTATGTTGTGGAGACGCCAAGCGCCTCGACCGTATGTTCACTTGTACTATCAGGCGGTGCCGTCGGGATCACAAATCCTCTCGTGACAGAATCCTTCAGAAGTACCAGTCTCGTCTTTCGTACATTTGAGCCGAGGGTCATGTTCACAGTTTACCTGCTGTTTCCGGCCACCCGACAAAAATCGCAGCTGGTTAGGGATTTCACTGCCGAACTCATGACGCATCGCAATCGTTTTGAATCTGCAGTCGACGATACATGAGAATTAGTGCCGATCCGCTTCACGCCGAAGGTGCCCAAATTGCAGGATGCTGAGAGCTTCATTTCTGCTTTCGGCTTTTGGCGGATCCAGCTGATTACTCCACTGAACATCAGCTTCTCACCCGTTGCAGCTCTGAGAAGTGCTTTTTCTTGAGGGATAGTGATGTTCGCAAGGCTAAACCATCACGCCTAATTCTTCCTTCGAATGAACGCCTTGATGCCGTTCAGCTCCTTGATCAGGCGTTTGGCCTGTTTCTGGTCAACGCCAATCGCACAACCGAGTCCGTCGGGCACGGAAAGTGCCGTCTTGTAGTACTTCTTTCCCTTTGGCGTCAGAAACACCTGAACCTTTCGCTCATCCTCGGGGCTTCGCTGCCGCGTGACGAGGCCGAGCTTTTCGAGGCGCTGGATCAGGGGGGTCGCGGTTGCTTGATCCACTTCGAGGTTTGCAGCGATTTCCTGGACGAGCAGGCCATCACGCTGCCAGAGAACCATCATTGCAAGATATTGCGGATAGGTGACGCCCATGGTGTCGAGCAGGACGGCATATTCCTTGGTGATGGCGCGGGATGTCGAATAGAGCGCGAAGCAGAGCTGGTCCTCTATCCTGAGGAGTCCATCCTTATCCGTGACGTTGAATTTCATCGTCGAATATTCCCTATGAATTTGTGTCCTATGTAATTCACAGGCCTAGCGCACGCAAGATCGATGTCCAATAACCTACTGAATTTCCCTCGATAATATGAAGATCGCTCATGCCGGTTGACTCAATTGGTTTATGACCTCATAAAACATAGAGTCCTATTCAATAGGAGCCTAAATAAATTTTGATATCTGAAGACGAGTCGAAAGAGAAGGAGGTGGATAATGAAACCGTTTCGATTGCTGGTGCTGGGCGCGTTCGTGCTCGCCATCACGTTCGTACAATATTCGGCATCTGTTGCGAGGGAGCTGACGGCGAAGTCGGTTGTGCTGGTGCATGGAGCGTTTGCCGATGGCTCGAGCTGGAGCAAGGTCACGCCGATCCTGGAGAAGGCCGGTCTCGATGTGATCGCCGTTCAGAACCCTCTGGAGTCTCTCAAAGGTGACGTGGCATTCACCAATCGCGCCATTGAGCGCGCGGAGGCCCCAGTCGTTTTGGTCGGACATTCCTGGGGCGGCATGGTCATCACGGAGGCTGGAGTTCACGACAAGGTCAAGTCATTGGTCTATGTCGCGGCCTATGCGCCCGATGCCGGACAAGGCCTTGGCGATGCGGCAAAGCTCGACGTCTATCCAGCGCCGGGTATTGCGGCCCTCAAAAAAGACGCCGCCGGATATTTCTTTCTTCCGGACGATGCCGCCGCGAAATACTTCGCGCAGGATCTTCCGAAAAACGCGACCGACTTCATCGCCGCCAGTCAGGGTTTGTTGAACAGCAAGGCCTTGGGCGAGCCGGTCACCAACGTCGCCTGGAAGATAAAGCCGTCCTTCTATGCGATCGCCGGCGAGGACCACATGACGCCAACCAAGTTGCAGCGGGAGTTTGCGAAAAAGATCGGCGCAAAATCAAAGGAGGTGAATTCGAGCCACGCGATCATGGTCTCAAACCCTGAATTCGTCGCCAATCTCATTATTGAAGCGGCGAAATGAGTCTGACCAACGGGAGGAAACCGATGAAAACCCTCATCAAGACAATCACCATTCTTGCGATCGGCGCATCTGTGCTGGGCGGTACCGCTGTTGCAGCCGATGTGCGAACGCCCGTCTATCCGGCTGGCAACAAACCGATCGCACCCTATTCACCCGGCATCAAGCTCTCCAACGGCATGCTGTTCGTCTCGGGACAGATTCCATATGTCAAAGGAGCAATTCCGGATGAGGCGAAGAATGACGTCTCTGCGCAAACCAAGATCGTCATGGAGAATCTTCGCAGCGTCCTGAAGGAAGCCGGCTACGATTTTGATGACGTTGTCCGTGCGACCGTCTTCATAACGGACATGAAGAACTACGGCGCGTTCAACAAGGTCTACGGCACCTACTGGGGCGAGGGAAAAGTGCCTCCGGCTCGCGCGGCCGTGGAAGTCGGTGCACTTCCCGGCAGCAAACCCGGTGCGCCTGTTCTCGTCGAAGTTTCGATGATCGCCGCGAAGTAGATCTTTGCAGCATAATCTGGCCCGGCACTGGCATTGACCTTTCGCCGGGCCTTTTTCCGTCTGTGCTAGAGTTTCGCCGGACGGCGCGCACGCACCTGTAAAACTGCAACCCAGAAAAGAGAGATTTGAACATGCCGACAGATGTTCTTTACAGCACCCGGGCCCGTGCAACGGGCGGTCGCGACGGACGGGCCGCCACCTTGGACGGCGCGTTTGAAGTCAAACTTTCCACGCCGAAGGAACTGGGCGGTGCCGGGGGCGATGGAAACAATCCCGAACAATTGTTCGCATCTGGATATGCGGCTTGTTTCCTCGGCGCGATGAAGTTCGTTGCCGCCAACGTCGATGGCCTGAAGATGGACATTCCCGACGATACGAGCGTGACCGCAACAGTGGGCATCGGGCCGCGGTCGGAAGGCGGTTTCGGCCTGGATGTCAAGCTCGACATCTCGTTGCCGGGAGTAGAGCGGGAGCAAGCTGAAAAGCTGATCGCCGAGGCCCATCAGGTCTGCCCCTATTCGAATGCCACGCGGGGCGCGCTTGATATCGCGCCCGCCCTCGTGTAAGGCGGACAGGTGAGCCAGCATATCCCAAAATAGGCACCACCAAAGTTCCTCAATAACATCGTCCTGGCGCGAAGTTGACTCAGCTCAGTCAACGCGTTGGCAATGGGGGCTTTGGGCCGGAAACAAAGCGCTGCTCGATCTTCGTGCAACTGGTCCGCTCATGAGAGGGACGGGAACATAGCGTGGATTGGTACACCAAATCCAATCATTAGCCGCTACACGGAAGATCGATCCTTCAATCTCTGGAGCAACCATTGCCCTGCGGGTCCGAGGGTTCGGTCGGATCTGTGGGCAACATAAATCGGCATGTCTTGAGCGTTGACGTCGTCGTGCTCGATCTTGATTTCAACCAAGCGATTGGATGCAAGAGACGGAGCGACAATGTGATCCGGCATCCGACACCAGCCAAAGCCGGCGTGCAAGAAATCCAATCGACGGCCCAGATCCACAAAGCGCCAGCGTCGTGTGCCGATGATCCCATAATCTGGACCGTCACTCCTGTGGGGATCCGCGAGGACGAGCTGAGTGTGAGGATCTAAATCTGTCCGCGTCAGCGTGCGGTTAAGTTTGCCGAGGGGGTGGTGCGGCGCCACGACAGCGCGCATTGACATGCGAACGATCGGGTAGGCGACGACGTCTTCGGGGACACTGGGAATCAGAAGACAAATAGCGAGCGAGACGGTATCTTGGCGAAGCCGGCGCAACGCTCCGCCGAGCCCTTCCGTGGAAAACGAAACAGGCAGCGTCGGAAAAGCCTCTCGCAAATCGTTCAGCGCTTCGATCAGCGGCGCGCTTGGCACGAGCGGATCGATGGCAAGGGCCAACTCAGCTTCGAGACCTGTACGCATACCAGCTGCGACAGCTTCAAACTGTTGGGCTGAAGCCACCACGGCACGCGCTTGCGCAACCAGGGCTCTTCCTCCTTCTGTCAGCGTCGGCCGATAGCCTGACCGATCAAACAGGATCACGTCTTGAACAGCTTCAAGATTAGCGATGCCCTGACTGATCACGGACTGGGAGCGGCCAAGTAAGCGCGCCGCCGCCGAGAAGCTCCCTTCATCGGCTACCGCCACCAGCATGCGCAGTTGGTCGAGGCTCAGATTGCCAATCATACTCTATCGTAATTTACGATGAAGATTATCGTAATTTGATAGCTATAACAGACAGACAGTTTCGTCTAGCCTTCGACAAAATTGTAGAAGGACACCCGATATGCCCAAGCTCCTAGCCGTTGACGCCAGTCCACGGGGCAATGCCTCAATTTCCCGCAATATGACCGAACGGTTTGTCGCGGACTGGCGGGAAGCGCATCCCGATGGCACTGTCGTCACGCGCGATCTAGCTGAAACTGACCTGGCGTTCCTCACAGGCCCTTGGCTGGGCGCCTACTTTACGCCTCCCGAGCAGCAAACGGCTGATATGAAGCGCTTGCTGCGTCTGTCAGACTCGCTCGTAGCTGAATTGCTTGATGCCGATGAAATCGCTATCGGCACGCCGGTCCACAACTTCAACGTACCGGCGAACCTCAAAGCTTGGATCGATCATATCGTACGCAAAGGCATAACGCTCGGCATGGATGGCAAGGGTCTGGTCACCGCCAAGCGGGCTACCGTGCTCTTGGCCTCAGGCGGCGTTTACACAGAGGGATCCCCGATCGCGGATCGCGATATCGCGAGCCAATATCTCCGACTTATCCTGAAAGTAATCGGGATCGAAGACGTGACAATTGTGGCTGGCGGCGGAGCAAAGGCGGTTGACCTCGGTGATACGACCATGGCCGC
>JANQLP010000134.1 GCA_028280515.1 Hyphomicrobiales bacterium | reverse complement strand
TAATCGGATAAATTTGCTCTATATCTTTAAGTGTTAGAGCATCTTTATGCGTTCAGATTTCGCGACGAAACGCGTCAATCTGAACGCATGATGCTCTAGTAACTCTGCCCGTCATCGTTGACACGGTACTGGCAGAGGATGAGATTGCGCACGCCGGCGTCCGCGCCCACCAGTTCGCGGCCATGCCAGCTCGTCTTGCTCGGCAGCCGGTTGACGACGAAGGCACAGGAGCTGTTGCGGCGGAACGGAAAACGCCGAACCTCACGGAACGACTTGCCGAAAAGGCGTCGGGTCCACGGTTCGCGCACATAGACGGATGTGCCGAGGTCCTCCTGGCTGTCGTCCGGCGGAAGGTAATACAACATCGTCACGATCCGGTTGGTGCCGTCCGGATGGGGCTTGATGCGATAACCTTCCGTGTCGCGCATCAGCACCGCACGCGGAAAGGCCTCGATGTCGACGGCCTCTTCCTCCGAACAGTTGAACCGCAGTGCGATGTCCTTCGCCAGCTTTCTGAAGATGACCTGCTTCAGGGCGTCGCTGGTCAGAGCCCGCGCGATCGAAAGCCAGAACGCCCGGTCGTGTTCGGGCAGGGTTTCGAGCCCCTCCTCCGACAGAAAAAGCCGGTCCCGTGTGCTTTCACCGTTGGCGCGCGACCACTCCTTGAGGTTCAGCGGCCGGTAATGCTCAGCCTCCGGCATGCGGCCGAGCATGTCTGCATAGATGCTCTCGGGGAAGACGTTCTCGATGTAATAGTGGCAATAGGGTTCATCGGCTGCCTCGGCAGCCTCGACCGCGGCGATGACGTGCTTCACGACCTCTTGCGCGACCGGCCGGTCCTGCAATTGTATCTCGTCGGCCTGCTCGGTGTGAGGGGCGATGTTACTCATACGGGTGTGCCTTTCCTGAACGCGGACATACAGGTGCTCAAAGGGTCGGCGCTCATGCTCCGGCCAGCTCACGTTTTTTGGCCGGCCTTGCGCGCTTCCGCGAGGCCGCCGGTCGCCCGGCCGTCACCGGGTCGCCCGCCCGGTGCGGGTATTTCGCGTGCGCGAGCGGGCCGAACTTGGCGAGCAGTTTCTTGATGTAGGTCCGGTAGCGATAGTGCTGGACCTCGAGCTTGTGCCGTTCGCTGTCGATGTAGGTGACCCCATGATCAACCGCCGGGCGAACCGACGCCTTGAAGTCATGGAACCAGGCGGCCATCTTGGGATCGCGCGCCTGCGCAACGACAAAAGTCGCGATCAGTTTTCCCTGATAGTCCGCGAGCTGCCAGAAGCTGCCGTCCGCCGGCTGCACCAGTCCGCCCGCGAACAGATTGTCAAACTCGCGGTGAAAGGCGTTGAGAAACATGGGCGAAGACCCGTCCGCGTCGACGAAATAGCTGTCGTCCATGAAGGGGAACGTCGCGTGGAAGCCGGTCGCGTAGACGATCAGGTCCACCTCCGCGCTGGAACCGTCAGTGAAATGAACCGTTTTGCCGTCGAGCTTCTCGATGTCCGGCTTGACCGCGATCCGCCCCTGCGCCTGCTGAACAAGCCACGCGGCGGCGGACGAGGGATGAGATTCGAGGATCTTGTGATCCGGTTCGGGCAGGCGCAGCTTCTCGTGCGGACCGACCAGCACATAGTAGCCGAGGGAATACAGCCAGCGCAGGAACTTGCGCGGCACGGGCCAGCGCTGGGTCAGGTCGAGCATGCGGTCGAGCGGCCGCCCGAACACGAACTTGGGCAGAAAGTAATAGGAGCGGCGCATGGAGTGCAGAACCGACCGGGACAGGAAGACGGCCTCCGCGGCGAG
>JANQLP010000065.1 GCA_028280515.1 Hyphomicrobiales bacterium | reverse complement strand
CTCGACCGACGGCATGACCGCCGACTACTACCCCTTCGACCACGAGTTCCTGGGCCGCGTCGCCAACCGCATCGTCAACGAGGTGCGCGGCATCAACCGCGTGACCTACGACATTACGTCAAAGCCGCCCGGCACGATCGAGTGGGAATAAGGGCATATCCCGGAAAGGCAGACACTGATGGAGACCTAACGCGAAACGGCGGAGGCGGTCAAACAGCGGGTGGTAGGTTTGCCGAGGCGCCGGTCGCGGCTCTCCTCTCGCGAGCGTTGCTTGCTTGGCGGCCACCGTCCCTGCACCCCAGCCCGAACTGTCACACATTGACTCGTCCAGCATGGTGTCTTAGCTCTATGCGTACACACTCGCCCCGGTTGTAGGGTAAGCGCAGTGCGAACGGGGCGGGCGCAAGACTGAGAGGTTAGCAATGTCCAGAGAACGACTTGAGAGCATTGCCGAGGTCGTCAAGCAGGATCCGGCATGGACGGCGAAGTTCTCGTCCGTAGAGACGAGGGAGGAATGGCTTGACGTGGCGGTCGAAGCCGCTCGCGCCCACGGATTCGAGACGACAGCCGCCGAGATCGACGCCCATATCAAGCAGATGGCCCAAGAACAAGGCAAGGGTGAGCGTGAACTGACCGTCGATGAGTTGGCGGCCGTGACGGGCGGTCTTAATAGCGGCATTGCCAATTCCATCGACGCCGTTTAACGCAGACGGGTAGCCGTTTTGTGGGGCGGATGGGTTCTTGACCCGTCTGTCTCGCGCCTTTTCTCGTCCGGCCCTGAACGGCGCCGCCACGCTTTGAAGAAAAGAGAACACTGGACGTCACGGATTGGCCACCACCGTGAACACGGCCCAACAGACGTTGTCAGAGCCGCCGTTTCAGGCTGACGACTTCGACGCTTGGATGGCGTATCAGCGCTCGCGCCTTGCCGTCTTGGTCGCCGACGCGGTGCGCGGACAGGCGAGCACGCCTGAACAGGAAGATACGCTGAACCGGCTCGTTGCCGACTATGAAGACCTCGCACTCGCCGCAGGAGGCTTTATTCTGCCGGTGTACCGGGCGCTCGCGGGGAACGTCGAACCGGCAATGGATCTTGCCGTTGCTTGCGGTCTCAACTGGGCGGGTTCCCACTGTCTGGACGATCTCCAGGACGGTGACCTCACGGGACACTGGGCAACGCTGTCGAGCGCCGAGGTCACGTTTGCCAGCATTGCCGTCGCCCTCGTCATTCCCCCTGGGCTCTTGGCCAATTTGGCAGCGCCGGTGACCGTACGTCAGCGTTTGCAAGCGAGCTGGCGCGCGTGCGTTTTGGACCTCGCATCTGGACAGACGGAGGATCTCGACAGGGCCGCCGGCTGTCGTCGCGACGACGACGACCTAGACAGCATCATCGCGTCCGTGGGACGCCGCGAGCCGTTCGGATGGTGGATGCGTATGGCTGCCGAATTGGCGGACCCGCAACGGCACCTTCCCGAGGCCTATCACGGGTTCGGCTATCACTTTGGCATCGCGAAGTCGGCGGAAAAGGACTTCTTTCAGCTCCTGATCGACGGCAACGATTCGGATCTTCGCAATGGCACACGTACGCTGCACATCGCCATTTGCGAGGCACGGATGAGCGCTGACGAGCGGGGGGACTTTCGAAAGTTGCGCGACGCGGCGCGCACCGATCTCGAAGCTCGTGAGGCGGTCACGCGTCGGCTCCGGCGCGAGCGTCACGTGGCGGCGCTCCGCGATTTTCTGGTCGATCGGCTTGCGCTCGCATCGCAATGTCTCGCAAAAGCTGAACCGCCCGAGCCGCTCGCGGGCTACCTGCGCCGTTCGAAGATGGAACCCATGCCGTAGGGTTTTGGTTTATGCAGACGATCCTGTTGCGGGTCGCGTCCGTCAATGATGCGTAATCTCGGGTGTGATCATCGGCTAGCGGATCAGGCGGCTTGCCCGAACGCATGAACATGAAGCTGGTCGAACCCTTGCGCGAACTCTTCAAGGACGAGGTGCGCGACTTGGGCCGCGAGCTCGGCCTGCCGGAGACCCTGGTCGGGCGCCACCCATTCCCGGGCCCGGGGCTGGCCATCCGCATCCCCGGCGCAATCAGCCGCGACAAGCTGGAGATCCTGAGGAAGGCCGACGCCATCTATATCGAGGAGATGAGGAGCGCCGGCCTCTACGACGCCATCTGGCAGGCCTTCGCCGTTCTGTTGCCGGTGCGCACCGTCGGCGTCATGGGCGACGACCGCACCTACGACTTCGTCTGCGCGCTGCGCGCGGTCACCTCGACCGACGGCATGACCGCCGACTACTACCCCTTCGACCACGAGTTCCTGGGCCGCGTCGCCAACCGCATCGTCAACGAGGTGCGCGGCATCAACCG
>JANQLP010000036.1 GCA_028280515.1 Hyphomicrobiales bacterium | reverse complement strand
GCCATCGCTCTGGCGGAAGATGGGTTGAGGGTGACAGCCAAGGACTTTCTCAACTCGATGGACGTGGAAGCGCGCATGTGGGGCGCGTTCGGGCCCATCCTCGAACAATACGATGCGGTGATCTGCCCGACCTTGGCCCTACCGTCGGTCCCTCTGCACCATAGTCCCCAGGAGTCCGATCTGGCGATAAACGGGAAGCCCGTCGAGGCGGACTTCGGCTGGTGCATGACCTACCCGTTCAACATGCTGAGCCCCTGTCCGGTGCTCGCCGTTCCGTCGGGCTTCGCGTCAACGGGGGTTCCGACCGGCATCCAGATCATTGGGCGACCCTACGACGACGCGGGCGTCTTCCGCGTCGGGGCGGCATGGGAAAAGTCCCAGAACGGGCAAGGCTACCCGTCCCGCAGGCCGGACCTCCACGCCTAGCCTCTCCTTGCGGCTGGTCCCCTGGCCAGAGCGCCTGACAGCCACCACGACAGCTCAGCAGAGAGTCCTCCACGTATCCTCTCGATGATGCGCCGGCGCGGAAGATTGTGGTACCTATTGGAGCAGCCTCCAACGGTAGGTCATAGCTGCGCTGCCGTCGTCCGAACTGGCGGGGGCGCCGCGGGCAACGTGTTGATTTGTATGGAATTTGGCGGGTGCCGAAGAGCATCGACAAACATTCAGCGATTCGTTTCGAGCTCGGTCAATTCGAGGCGCTGGCCCACTGCGTTGCGGAACTCGGCAAAGACGCCTTTTATCCGACGGTTCTGCGCGCTCTTTCCACCACCTTCTCCTGGCAGGCCTGTGCGGTGGCCAGATACTCGAGAGTCTCCAAGCCCGAGCACCTCTATGTCGAAGGCTTGCGAAGCGAAATGGTCGACCTCTATTTCAAGGGCTACTATCGCACCGATCCGGTGTTTCGGCTGGTCCACGAAGGAACCGATCATGGCGTTTATGTCCATTCTCAAGATTTTCCGGACTTGAAGGACACGCCCTATTCCCTGGTCTATCTGCCGATGGCCGGGTGGGCGGATATCCTCGCGGTTCTGATGCCGAGCCTTGGCCGGGCCGTCACGGCGTTGTTCTGGTTGTCCAAGCAAAAGAAAATTGCGGCGTCGGAAGCCGCGAGGCTCCGAACGGTCTATCCGCTCCTTCTTGCGCTGCATGACGTGCACAGCCTCGCTATGGTGAACGCCATCTCGGCCGGCAATCGGATCCAGGACGACACCAATGCCTACGCGCTGTTCGACCAGCAGGGCAATAAGGTCTTCGCCGTCGATGCATGGAATGAGAAGGCAGGCCTACTCGACCGGGCGCTTCGCCGTGCGAAGGACGACAAGACCCACATGTACCGCTTTCCGGACGGCGGGGTCCTGCACGCCGAGGCACTTCCGGACAGCTTTGGCCCTGCCCCCGGAGGCTGGTATGCATCCTATGAGCCGCAAGTGACGGTGCAGTCGCCTGTCGATCTGGAGCGGGTGTTGGAGACGTTCTACGCCAAGACGCTCACCCCGAGAGAGAAGGAGATCGTCGCGCTGATCCTTGCAGGTCATACCAACCACTCGATTGCGCGCAATCTGGGTATCACCAGCGGCGGGGTGCGAAATCACCGCGTGCGTCTTTATGCGAAGCTGGATATCACCGTCGAGCGGGAACTGTTCAAGCTGTTTCTCGACCACATAATGCAATCGCAGCCGTCCTAGCAGAACCGGCTGCACGCCTGACTCATCTGGCGGTTATGATGCCTCAGCTATAGGTAGCTCAGCTCGAAATAGGCGTGGTCGTAGAACAGGAAGGCATCGGGGCGTTGCGCTTGAGAATCTCGATCTGATGGCGCAGCGCGAGGTTCTCGATGTGCAGCTCTGCCCGTGATCTCAGGCTGAGACCCATCTGGGCGAGGAACAATTGGAGGATATGGATCATGCGGCCGAGATTGGCGACCAACCCCAAAAGCCCAAAGAATCTGAGGGAATCGGTGTTTTGAGGAATAACAGCGCCCAAGTACCTCATTCGCGATCGCGATTGTAACTATGGATCGATCTTCAGGCGGCGCCTCAAGACCATGGGCATCAGGGACCGACCCACAGCCCCGAGGTCGCCATGGCAAAATGGATATGTCGAGCGCCTTATCGGATCGATCCTGAATGTCTGAAATCGACCCGAATCCGTCATACACATTGGCCTACGCGATTGTCCTCGTCCGGACCGCACAGCGGACATTGCTAGCAAGGAGATCCTCTTGCGCCCCAACGGTTGGCTCGGATGACTGCTTTCTCTCGAAACGTCTGTTCGAGGCGCCGTTGCCGTCGGCCGGCTCACACGCCGGGCGCCTCGATTACCGGCAGATCGTAGCTCTCCCGCCGATCATTCAGATAAGGAAAGCGTTCACGCGCTAGCGTGATCTCCATGCGCTCGATGGAGATTTCTTCCAACACCTCGTCGTGCTCCGAAAACACCTTAGGCACCCGCTCTTCGTCCATCCAAGGCCAGCAGAAGATCGATTTGCCAAAAAACTCACCGGCGCGGTTGAGGCTCAGGAAGTAGACTTGGTTCTCTATTGCGCGGCTGTAGGCCAGCTGATGCCAGCTGTGAAAGGAGCGGTCGCGTTCATAGGCGCTTGAATGCAGGATCATGTCCACGCCGTACTCCACAACAAGTCGACGCGTCAGTTCCGGGATGCGGATGTCGTAGCAAATAATGGGCGCGATTCGAAACCCTTTGACTTGGAAAACGAAGAGGTGATCTCCGGCGACGAAATACTTTTTTTCGGCACCACCATCGAAATTAACCAGGTGGATCTTGTCATAGTGGCCCATTAAGGTTCCGCTCGGACCAATCACGGCGAGCGAGATGTAAACACCCGCCTCGGCCCGACGCGGAAAACTGTAGGCGACGTGGGTGTCGAACTCCCGCGCCACCTCATGCCAAGCCTGGAACGACGGGCCGTCGAGCGGTTCCGCCAGACCATCGATCCTTTCGAAACTCTGCGGCGAATAGTCAATGCTCGACAGTTCGGGGAGGGCAACAAGGTCCGACCGTTGGATCGACAGTCGCCGCCGCACCTTTTCGACAGCATTCCGAAGATGCGTATCCCGCCCTTCGGCCGTAACAACATGCGGTATGGCGATCTGGCATGCGAGCACCTCCAGCACGGGCGACACAAGACTCTCCGTCATGTCGCGCCCTTCTCGTTCCAATATTCGTTGAATCGCCGCCGGTCCGTCTCGATTTTCGAGATCCGCTCGATCCCATCTCTGTCCTCGCCAGTCATAAAATAGCCCACCAGCATCTCGACGATCGCTGTGGTGCCGATGTTGGACTGGAAGAAAGACGGGCTTTCCGTCGATGTCAGCAAGACCTCGTCCGAGACCGCGGCGAGGGGCGAGGTGCGGCTATCGGTGATGCCGACTATATAGGCGTTGCGTTCCCGCGCAAGCGCGGCCACCTCGATCGTGGATCGTGCGCAGGGTCTCAGGGAAACGCATATCACGGCGTCGCGGTTGTTCAAGTCTACCAAGTCGTCAGCCAGAATGCCCCCACTTCGCCCGACTGCACGCATGACCGGCGACACCATGCCCCCGATGTAGTGTAGGTACTTTGAAAAGGACTCCGACGCCTGCATGCCGACCACGTAAATATGTTCGCGACGGCTCAGCTCTTTCGCGACCGAGGAGACCAACGCCGCGTCCACCTGGTCAAAGACGCTCTTGACGCACTCGAACGCGGCATTCCTGAAAGCCTCCCAGACGGCGTCGGCTCCGTAGCTGTCGACCGAATCCTGGAGTTTGGCGGCCCTTTCCGGATATCCGAGACGCCCGCCGTCCTGAACGCGCCTTCGATAGACGTTGCGAAGCTCGTTGTAGGTATCGAAACCGACCTCTTTCGCGAGACGGGCGAAGTTCGGCAAGGGAACGTCGGCGCTGGCCGCCAATTCGCGCATCGAGAATATCGCGACGTCACCCGGGTTTTCCAGCAGATAGGCCGCGGCCCGCCGAAGTTGCGGTGGTAGCGACGGCCGTGCCTTCATCAGCCGGTCGCGGATCGTCTCGAAATCGTTCGCCGCCGCGTCGTTCGTTTTCTTGTCTGGAGCATGAGAGGGATGCGTCATTGTCCGCTTATTTCTGCAAGTACAAGGGGGCGTCGTTGTTCCACGGAACTACGTCTCACAAATTCGCGCTGGAAAGGCGGCGGCGTGCCCGACGGGCACGCCGCGAGTGGACGACTTCAACTCCCGGAAAGCCAAGCGTTGAACCTCTCCTGCAAGTGGTCGCCGTAGTCCGCCCAGAAAATGGCGCTCTGCTGAAGGCCTTTCTCGAAATTCCCCTTTGCCGTCGGCAGGTGGCGCTTTAGGTCTTCAGGCACCAGCGCCATGGCGGAAGCGCGCGCCGGGCCATAGGAGATATACTTCGTGAATTCGGCCAACTGCTTCGGCGACGTCGCAAACCGAACATATTCGACGGCACGATCCCGGTTTGGCGCACCTTTTGGAATGACATATGCGCCATAGTCCCAGATCTGTCCGTCCCAGACGATTTCGAATGGCTGGCCTTCCTTCACAATGGCGTTGAACAGGCGGCCGTTGAACGCGGTCGTCATGACAACTTCGCCGTCAGCCAGCAATTGCGGCGGCTGCGCTCCGGCCTCCCACCAGACGGCACTGTCTTTCACACGGTCGAGCACTGCAAAAGCGCGGTCGACACCTTCGGGAGTCGAGAGCACGTCGTAAACCTCGTCCACCGGTACGCCGTCAGCCATAACGGCCCATTCCAGGTTGGCGCTGGGGTGTTTTCGCAATCCGCGTTTGCCGGGGAACCTCTCAGTATCGAACAGATCCGCGATGGTTTGCGGACCTCCATTCGGGAAGGCCTTCTTGTCGTAAGCATAGACGTTCGCCCAGACGTAGTTGGCCACAGCGCATGGGTGCAGTGCCGCTTTAAAGAAGTCGTCCTCGGGCTTCGATCCGTCGGCGCCCGGGGCAAGTTCCGATGTCGGGATTTCCTCGAGCAGGCCTTCCGAGCACGCCAGTTCGGCGTCCACGAAGTTGGAGTCGATGACATCCCACGTCACCTTGCCGGCCTCGATTTGTGCCTTCACCTGCGCCAGGCCACCAAGGTAGACCTCGGGAATGACCGTAACCCCCGTAGCGCCGGCAAACGGCTTGTCGAAGGCTTCGGCCTCCGCGGCACTCAAGGCACCACCGAACCCGACCACTGTGAGCTCCTCGGCCGCGGCATACTTTGCAGCGCTCAACGCGAGCGCCAAGCCAACAGCGGCAGCGCAGGTGTAAGCGCAATGAAAACCTCGGATATTCATGATCAATCTCCCTGTTGGGCGGACCCGTCTGCAGCTCGTGATGGCCATTCGGACCGCCTTCTTAGACTGGCAACGTCTCATCGCCACCATGCCAATCATGGCGGAGATTGTTCATATGTTCAAGTGTTATTGAAAACTTGAACATATGTGTTTTTCTTGGTAGTGGTGATACCGAGCACTAAGGCCCGTGGCACGACGTGCCGCCCAGCGCTGAGGTAACGTTATGATCGGGGCTAAGCGTGCGGCGCCCTT
The DNA here is from genome assembly GCA_028280515.1 of Hyphomicrobiales bacterium. GTDB lineage: Bacteria > Pseudomonadota > Alphaproteobacteria > Rhizobiales > Methyloligellaceae > UBA2767. The sequence continues at coordinate 4,923 of JANQLP010000036.1, read as the reverse complement.
TGGACACTCTCAGAAGAACTCCGGTCGCGTCTCACCGATGGTGGAGGACCTCGGACTGGACGTCCGCCGCGGCGAATTTATGACACTGCTGCAGAGCTCGGGATCGGGCGGATCGGCCGTCAACGGCCGAGGGAGCGAACGTGCCTCGGATCGGCTGGCGCACAGGGGATTGCCGGGCACCGGACGGCTGGCCACCATAGCCGGACGAAATTGACAGGATCGAAATGCGATCGCACGCTAGCGCAATCACCAATCTGGAAGGCCGCGACCTCAAGGCAGCCCTGGCCCGTAAGGGCCGCGTGAATCGGATCAGGTCGTTTTGTCTCGTCCTTCCATTGCTCGGTTTCACCAGCGTAGTCTTCATCTTTCCGATCTTGCTGATGGGCTATCGTGCCATCGACGATTCGGTCGCGGTGCACGCGTTTCCCAAGACCCTGGCCAAACTGGAAAACTGGAGACCCGGCAACGACATCCCCGAGAGTCTGTACAGGACCTTCGCCAAGGAGTTGCGCGGCGCCCGAAAGAGTGGTGACGACGGCCGGCTGGCCACGCGCCTGAATTACGAATTGCCAGGCGCACGGAGCGCGACCATCCGCTTGTCGCGGGCACTGCAGCGTGACCTTGCCGAAGTACGGACCTATCGCGCTCTTTTCCAAGACGTTAACAAGAAATGGGTTCAACCCGATATATGGGCGGCCCTGAAGTCCCTGAACTCGCCCTATACAGCCTACTACTTTCTCGCCGCCCTCGATCGGGAGCGCGACATTCACGGCGACATCGTTCTACGCCCCCCAACAGAACGGACTTACGTCAAACTGTTCGTCCGGACATTTTGGGTGAGCCTGCTGGTTGCGGCGATCTGCATTCTATTGGCCTATCCGATCGCATACCAGCTCGCGACTCTTCCAGCTAAGACGGCGAACCTTCTGTTAATCCTGGTCCTGCTCCCCTTCTGGACGTCCCTGCTCGTTCGAACCACGGCGTGGATCGTCCTACTTCAGTCCGAGGGCGTCCTGAACGACCTCTTCGTCGCAACCGGGCTGATCGACGACGCGAGTCGAATTCAGATGATCTACAACATGTTCGGCACCATTGTGGCCATGACCCATATTCTCCTGCCGTTCATGGTTCTGCCGCTTTATTCGGTGATGAAGACGATCCCGCCGAGTTATCTTCGCGCCGCCGTATCCTTGGGCGCCACACCCGCTCGCGCCTGGTTGTCCATCTATTTCCCGCTCACCTTGCCAGGGATGGGCGCCGGCTCAATTCTCGTCTTCATCCTGTGCATCGGATACTACGTCACTCCCGCACTAGTCGGCGGTCGTACGGGACAACTGATCGCAAGCTCGATCGCCTATCACATGCAGACTTCTTTGAACTGGGGCCTGGCAGCGGCAATCGGCACCATCGTGCTCGCGGTCGTGCTTGTGATGTACTGGCTGTATGAGCGGCTCGTCGGACTCAACGAACTGAGGATGGGGTAGTCCGCAATGGCCAGCCTTTCCCCGCACGTGGGTCCATCGGGTCATTTCTGGAAGTACGCCTTCCGCCTGCTCTGCGCATCCATATATCTGTTTCTCGTGGCACCTATCTTGGTCATCATTCCGCTTTCCTTCAATGCGGAGCCCTACTTCACGTTTACGCCGGGGATGCTGTCGTTCGACCCCGACGCCTATTCGCTACGTTGGTATCGAGATATTCTCGATGACGCCCATTGGATGAGATCGATCCGCAACAGTTTCATTGTCGGCCTTTCATCGACGCTGCTCGCGACGATCCTAGGCACGGTCGCGGCACTGGGACTCTCACGGTCCGACATGCCGTTCCGCACGGCAATCATGGCGATGCTGATCTCGCCGATGATCGTTCCGGTCATCATCACGGCCGCGGGCATGTATTTCTTCCTTTCGAGCGTCGGCCTCAGCCAGAGTTTTGCCGGCCTAATCCTGGCGCACACGGTACTGGGCACGCCGTTCGTGGTCGTCACAGTCACCGCGACAATGTCTGGATTCGACAAGACACTGGCGCGCGCGTCCGCGAGTCTCGGCGCCCCGCCTACGACGACGTTCTTCAAGGTGATCATGCCGCTCATTGGCCCGGGCGTCATCTCGGGCGCCATGTTCGCGTTCATCACCTCCTTCGACGAGGTTGTTGCCGCCCTGTTCCTTGCAGGCACCGAACAGCGCACCGTCCCGCGCCAGATGTGGGCGGGCATCCGAGAATCGCTCAGCCCGACTATCCTCGCTGTGGCCACGCTGCTAATTTTGGTCTGCGTTATGCTTCTGGTAGTCCTCGAACTGCTGCGTAGACGCAACGAACGCCTGCGGGGCATCCGTTCATGACGTCCAGGTTCCGCGCCACTGCCGCCCCGGAACCCGCATGTTGAGACCGCATTGCCCGACCGGCCGCCAACCGAAATAGCCCAATAGGAAATACCTACATGACATACGATACCATTCGCTATGAATGTGATGGTCCCGTCGCCGAGATCCGGTTCAACCGGCCCCACCGACTAAATGCGGTCGTCACGGAGTTCTACATTGAACTCTTAGACGCACTTGAACGCGCCGAAGTGAATGATCGTGTTCGCGCAATCGTTCTAACTGGTGAGGGGAGCGCGTTTTGCGTCGGTGCTGATCTCAAGGAACATGCCGGCGGCAAGCGCACCGAGCGCGAAAAGCAAACGTACATCGATCTCGGCTTCGGCGTCTGCGAACGAATCTACACGCACCCCAAGGTCGTCGTTGCCGCTGTCAACGGTTATGCATTGGGCGCGGGAGCCGAGATGTCGTGTTCGGCTGATTTCGTCATCATGAAAGAGGGTGCCGAAATCGGATTTCCCGAGATATCCATTGGCACCTACGTCGGCGGGGCAGTCACCGAAACCCTGCCGCGTCTCGTCGGTCTTGCAAGGGCACGCGAACTAATCTTCACCGGCCGACGCATCGGCGCGGCGGAAGCTCACGCGATCGGGCTTGCCATAGAGACCTATCCCGAGGAGGCGTTCGAGGAGGGCGTAAGGAAGTTCCTAGGTCGCATCACCGCGGCAGCGCCCGTTTCCATGAGGTTCGCGAAGCGGCATCTAAACGATGCAGGTCAGGACCATGCAGCGCGCATAGCTGCGGAAAAGGAGGCTCTGCTGACATGCATGGGGACGAATGACTGGAAGGAAGGTGTCGCGTCCTTTGTGGAACGGCGTCCGCCCGTGTTCATCGGCCGTTGAGTGGACTGGCGAAGGTCCCGATGGATAGCCAACTCTCGCGCGTATTGTCCGCACGCTCCATCGCCGTTGTGGGCGCCTCCAACGATCCGGGCAAGCGCGGCCATCAGGCCATCAAACGACTACTTGTCGACGGCTACGACGGCGCAATCTATCCAATCAATCCAAACGAAAAAGAGGTCCTCGGTTTGAAGGCGTATGCCTCGGTCCTCGACGTCGACGGATCGGTCGACGCGGCGCTCATCTGCACGCCCGCCGAAACGCTGCCCGAAATTCTAGCCCAATGCGGCAAGAAAGGCGTGAGCGGCGCCGTGGTGCTAGCGGCGGGCTTCGGCGAGACAGGGACCAAGGGGGCAGCCCTGGCCAAGACCTGCCTGTCGGTCGCGCGCGAGAACCGCGTGCGCATTCTCGGGCCGAACACCAACGGCGTTTTCAACCTGCACAACCGGATGAACCTTGTCGGTATCGACGATGCGGCACCGGGCGAAATCGCCGTCGTTTCCCAGTCCGGCAATATGGCGTTGGCATTCTTCGTCGACGGGATCCGCCGCGGCGGAGTCGGTTATTCCACCTATGTCGGCGCCGGCAATCAACTCGACGCCGGCATCAGCGACTATCTGGCGCACCTGGGTGAAGACGAGAACACCGGGGCGATCGTCCTCTATATTGAGGGGTTGACGGATGGTCGCCGGTTTCTGGAGACATGCCGAACGGTCACGCGGACCAAACCCGTGGTCGTCTACAAGGCCGGTCGAACCGCAGCGGGCAGCTGGTCGGTCGGCACACATACCGGGTCACTTGCCGGAAGTTTCGCCTTAACCCGAGACCTGATGCGCCAGGCGGGCGCCACGGTCATCGAACGTTCCGACATGATTCTCTCGGTGGCCGACGGGCTCGCTAAGCTGCCGATCGGACCAGCGGGAAAGATCGCCGTGCTCTCCGACGGCGGCGGTCATGCGGCGGTCGCTGCGGACGCGGTAATCGAGCACGGATTGGATCTATCCGTATTCTCGGCTGCGACCTGCGACAGGCTTGCCGCGGTGCTGCCGTCGACGGCAACGGTGGGCAACCCGCTCGACACGGCCGGCGCGACCGAGAATCATCCGGAAAGGTTCGTCGATCTGGCGCGGATTTTGCTCGAAGGTCCCGGGGTCGAGGTCCTTCTCATTACAGGAATGATCGGCGGATATGCAGCTCGGTTCACCGAACGCCTGTTGGATATCGAGATCAGCGCGTCGCTCGAGATAGGTTCTCTGGCGCGGCACTACGGCAAGGCCGTCGTCATTCAAAGCGCCTATGCCGCACAACGGCCGAAGCCGCTGGAGGTTCTGCAGACTGCTGGCGTGCCCTTGTTCGAGTGGACCGAGCCGGCGGTCCGGTGCATCGCCGAACTGAACCACTACGCCGAGGCGAAGGCGCGCATCGCAACAGCCCCGCGGATCGCCCGTGAATGCCCACCGGCCGCGGCGATAGGCATCGTCGAAACCGTTGCGTCGCAGGGGCGAACGTCGCTCTTCGAATACGAAGCTAAGGCGCTTCTGGAAGCCCATTCCATATCAGTGCCGCCTCACATTGTGGTTCGTGAGCGCGGCGATCTCTCGGTCGCCGCCGCCCGATTCGGCGAAGCGCCAGTGGCGATGAAGATCGTTAGCGGCGACATCCTGCACAAGTCGGATGCGGGTGGCGTAAAGCTAGGGATTGCG
>JANQLP010000028.1 GCA_028280515.1 Hyphomicrobiales bacterium | reverse complement strand
GCTTGCCGTTCACAAGGTACGCTTCACGGATGATCCGGCCCGTGGGCCCGGTATGCAGCAAAGCGGGTCCCTCGTCCGAAGGCCTGTGGCAGACATCGTGCACGATGTACTCTTCCCGCACGGCCCCGTCCGGCCACCTTATGATAATCGCCGGGCCGTCGCGCCAATCCCGGTGCGGAACGCCACGCACAACATATTCGGTTGTTTCAAAGGCGGGATTTATATCGTGAAGGCTGGGTCCGAGAGCCGGATCGCGATGGAATTGTCCGTCCTCGACATAGGCCTCGAAAACCACGCGACCTTCGGCATCATATTCAATGTCGGCGGGTCCGTCGGAAGACGGCCGGTGCAAGATGCCCTCCCGCAGATACATCACGCGAAGCGGCCGTCCGGCTGGCCCTGTGATCGTGACCGCCGGCCCTTCCGCCGGGTCGCGATGCAGGAGCGTGCCCCTATGATGGATCGTGTTCGTCTCGCCGTTTAACGTTTTCTGGACGTAAATCCCGCAGGGCGGGTCTTGCGCCGCATTCCTTGCAATTCTCTCGACATCCCACGCGCCAAAGAGTTTAAGCGGTTTCTTTCCTTCCCTTTTCGCCGCGACGGAGGCGATGGCGTCGTTGATGAGGTCGGCCAAATCAAGCGGCTGACCCAACCGAAGCTTGCGGGAGATGGCCTCGCCATATGCATCGGCCTCTTCAAAGAGGTGGCCGATCTCCTTCGCCGCGCGCGCAATCGCTTGTGGATGGCCTTCGTGCAGAAGAGTGATTTCCCGAAGCTCAAGGCGACCCAGAGCCTCGTGGACAACCGTCTCGCAAGCTTTCCTGTCGAATGGCGTCTGCCGGAACGCGGCAATGTTGCGCACCAGTCCCGCGAGGCTTTCGCGGATGACGTCGGTAGGCTCCGGCACAGTGCAGTCAGCCCTCAGCATGGCGGCTCCGGGCCCGGCTGCTCTTCTCGCGCGCACGAAGAAAATTCGTTCACCGTCAAAATCATCGTCAAGCGACTTAACAAGTTAATTTGTTGATCCACAAATATCCACAAACCCTTGAAAACACGCCACATGGTAACAGATCGCGGTTAAAAGGCACTGAATTCATGGTGTCGGTTAAGGCAACTTAACCAGGGCGGGACAGAAATCCCTTGTATTCGGCGAATGGTCATAGCGCCGAACCTGGCGCGCAGGCCCGCCCAGCATTCTTCATTTCGAGAATTTTTCCGCCGGACTGCCCCGGCCTGCTTCGCCTAAATTCCGGCCGCGCCGCACCTTTCGAACTGCTCTCCAAAAAGGAAACAAGAAAATGAACGAAGAAGACTTGCCTGTTCCAGAAGAGGCCGCTGCAAACACGGCTGGTGACCAGACTGACCGTACCGGTCGAGGCACCGGATTGGCGGCATCACCAGAGAGCGCGACGGACCTGAATTCAGCGAAGGCCTCACCGACTCTTGCTGGCGATATTCTCCACGGCGCGGACGCCGTTGCGGAATTCCTGTACGGCGACCGCAAATCACGCCGCAAGGTCTATCATCTGGTCGAGAATGCGAACCTTCCCGTCTTCCGGCTCGGCGTCAATATCTGCGCGCGGAAAAGCGTGCTGCTCGAATGGATCGGACGGCAGGAACGGCGTCAGGTGGTCGTCACACCGCCGTTCGGGGTCAGCACGGAAGTGCTGACAAAGCCGCCGCGCTGATAGACGTGTCGAAAACCGCTCAAGCGCAAGCTTCGACGTCGGTCGCCGAAAAGTCCTGCCCCTTGGAAAGAAGCGGCGCTTTCATGGATTTGACCAAGGCATACGCAACGCAGTCGCCAAGATTGAGACGGGCCTTCGGATCGACGCCTTTTCCG
>JANQLP010000227.1 GCA_028280515.1 Hyphomicrobiales bacterium | reverse complement strand
AACTGGTTTGAGATCCCAATCGGATCGATCACGCCTCGCGATCGATCCGATTGGGATCTCAAACCAGTTAAAACGTTTGCTTAAGCCTCCCCAGCGATCATCCATTCTATTCGGAGTTTTGAGTTATGGCTGCACCCTGGTCCCCCGACACCTGGCGCTCGAAGCCGATCGTCCAGGTGCCCGAGTATCCCGACGCCGAGGCACTGGAGTCCGTCGAGGAGCAGCTCGCGACATTTCCGCCGCTTGTATTTGCAGGTGAGGCGCGGGAGCTGAAACGGCAGCTCGCGAACGTATCGCGGGGCGAGGCGTTTCTGCTGCAGGGCGGCGATTGCGCCGAGAGCTTCGCCGAGCACGGCGCCGACAACATCCGCGACTTCTTCCGCGTGTTCCTGCAAATGGCCGTCGTTCTGACCTTTGCGGGCGGATGCCCGGTGGTGAAGCTTGGACGCATCGCCGGCCAGTTCGCGAAACCGCGCTCCGCGCCGACCGAAAAGCAGGGTGATATCGAGTTGCCGAGCTACCGCGGTGACATCATCAACGATATAGAGTTCACCGAGAGCTCGCGCATTCCCAACCCGCAGCGTTTGCTCAAGGCGTATCGTCAGTCGGCCGCGACCCTGAACCTGCTGCGCGCGCTGGCAACAGGTGGCTATGCCAATCTCGACCATGTCCATCAATGGAACCTGGGCTTCCTGAAGGATGGGCCGGCGGAGAAGCACTATGAGGAAGTCGCCGACCGGATTTCGGAGTGCCTGGAGTTCATGCGCGCCTGCGGCCTGACCCCGGAGAACACGCCGCAGCTGCGCTCGACCGACGTATTCACCTCGCATGAAGCGCTGTTGCTCGGATACGAGCAGGCGCTGACGCGGATCGATTCCACATCCGGCGACTGGTACGCGACGTCCGGCCATTTTGTCTGGATCGGCGACCGGACCCGCCAGCCGGATCACGCTCATATCGAGTTTGCGCGCGGTATCAAGAATCCCATCGGCATGAAATGCGGACCGTCGACCGATCCGGACGAACTGATCCGTATCGCCGATGCCCTCAATCCGGAGAATGAGCCGGGCCGTCTGACGCTGATCTGCCGGTTCGGTGCGGAAAAGGCCGGCGAGAACCTTCCTGCGCTGGTCCGCGCGATCGAGCGTGAAGGCAAGAGCGTCGTATGGTCCTGCGACCCGATGCACGGCAACACGATCAAGGCGTCGAACGGGTACAAGACCCGGCCATTCGATTTGATCCTGCAGGAGGTCGAAACCTTTTTCGATATCCACCGTGCCGAGGGAACGCATCCCGGCGGTGTGCATCTGGAAATGACCGGCAAGAACGTGACCGAGTGCATCGGCGGGGCGCGCGAAGTGACCGAAACGGATCTCTCCGACCGTTATCACACCCATTGCGACCCGCGGCTCAACGCCGATCAGGCGCTTGAACTGGCGTTTCTGATCTCCGACCGACTGAAACGGGACCGTGCCGAGCCCGCCGCGCCGCGGAAGACCGCTTCGGGGGGATGACGCCGCGTTCAATCCGTTGACGATCAAATCGGAACGGCCCTTGCGGGCCGTTCCGGCACACCGTTAGTCTCCGCCCATGCCGAATGACGAGATGGAAACGATCCGCATCGCCCTGGCGCAGTTGAACCCGATCGTCGGAGATATCGCCGGCAATGGCGCCCGGGCGCGGACAGCGCGGGCGACGGCTGCGGATCAGAGTGCAGATCTCATCGTCTTCACCGAGCTGTTCATCTGCGGCTATCCGCCTGAAGACCTGGTTCTGAAACCGGCGTTTCGCGCTGCCGCGCGGGCCGAGATCGAGGCCCTCGCGAAGGAGACGGCCGACGGCGGTCCGGCGGTGCTCATCGGTGCGCCCTGGGAAGAGGGTGGAGAGGTCTACAATGCGGTCGCTTTGCTCGATGCGGGCGAGATCTCTGCCGTCCGCTACAAGAACGACCTGCCCAATTACGACGTGTTTGACGAAAAGCGCGTCTTTTCCGCCGGCCCGCTTCCCGGGCCGGTCAATTTCCGTGGGGTCCGCATCGGCGTGCCGGTCTGCGAGGATATCTGGGGCGAGGAAGTCTGCGAATGCCTCGTGGAAACGGGCGCCGAGCTTCTGCTCGTACCGAACGGTTCGCCCTATTCCTCCGGGAAGATGGACGTACGCG
>JANQLP010000199.1 GCA_028280515.1 Hyphomicrobiales bacterium | reverse complement strand
CGCACACACCCCGCAGTCGGAGGAGGACCTGTTGCCGACCAGTCCCGCCCGCCAGCGTCTGGCGTTCGATGAGCTGCTTGCCAATCAACTGGCCCTTGCGCTCGTGCGCCGGCGTCTGCGCAAGGCGACAGGGCGGGTGCTGAGAGGCGACGGTTCGTTGCGGGCGAGAGTATTGGAAAGCCTGCCTTTCGAACTGACGAAATCGCAGGCTCACGTCATGGGCGAGATCGAGGCCGACATGGGCGAACCGTTGCGGATGTTGCGGTTGCTTCAGGGAGATGTCGGCAGCGGCAAGACGGTGGTCGCACTTCTTACCATGGCAATTGCGATCGAGGCCGGCGCCCAGGCGGCGCTGATGGCGCCGACCGAATTGCTCGCCCGCCAGCACCTGAGCACGCTTTCCGAGATGGCCGAACCTGTGGGCATTCGTGTGGCGTTGCTGACCGGCCGCGAAAAAGGCAAGGCGCGTACCGAAATGCTGGATGCCCTCGCACAAGGCGATATCGACATCCTGATCGGCACCCATGCCCTGTTTCAGGAGGGCGTTGACTTCAAGGACCTGGCCGTCGCCGTGATCGACGAGCAACACCGCTTCGGCGTGCATCAGCGCCTCGCGCTCCAGGCCAAAAGCGGCGCCGCAGGTATCGACGTTCTGGTGATGACCGCGACGCCGATCCCGCGGACGCTGCTGCTGACCCACTATGGCGACATGGAGGTCTCCAAGCTCCTCGAGAAGCCCGCCGGACGCAAGCCGGTCGCCACCCGCGCGATGCCGGTTGACCGGCTCAACGACATCCTCGACCGGCTGGAGGCCGCGTTGGCCGCGGGCGCGCAGGCCTACTGGGTTTGTCCGTTGGTGGAGGAATCAGACGCTCTCGACGCGACGGCCGCGGAGGAGCGCTTTGCAGCACTCAAGGCGCGTTTCGGGGACAAGGTCGCACTCGTTCACGGGCAAATGTCCGGCACCGAAAAGGATGCCGCGATGAGCGCGTTCGCCAACGGCGATGTTGCCATCCTGGTTGCGACCACCGTCATCGAGGTCGGCGTCGACGTGCCCAACGCGACCATCATGGTCATCGAGCACGCAGAACGTTTCGGTCTTGCGCAATTGCACCAGTTGCGCGGCCGCGTCGGGCGCGGGGCCGGACAGTCCGCGTGCATCCTGATGTACAAGCCGCCACTGACCGAAACGGCGCGCGCGCGTCTCAACGCGCTGCGCGAGTCCGAGGACGGGTTCAAGATCGCGGAAGACGATTTGCGCCTGCGCGGCGGCGGCGAAGTTCTCGGAACGCGGCAAAGCGGCATGCCGGAGTTCCGTGTCGCGTCCCTGCCCCGCGACGAAGAGTTGCTGAGCGCCGCACGCGACGACGCCCGGCTCATTCTGACCAATGACCCGGAGCTTTCAGGCACGCGCGGAGAGGCGCTGCGAATCCTGCTCTATCTGTTCGAGCGCGATGAAGCCATCCGCCTTCTGAAGGCGGGCTGAGCGAACACGAGAACCGTCAGGAGGTTATTCCGCGGGCTCGGCTTCCTTGACCGGCGGCTTTCTGCGGGTCCGGGCGTCCTTGGCAAGCTCCTTGAGTTCCTCCTGATAGGGCGGAACCACCAGCCCGGCGGAGATCACCAGCTTGGCCGCTTCCTCGACCGACATGTCGAGAACAAGGACGTCTTTCTCGGGAACGAACAACAGAAACCCGGACGTGGGGTTCGGTGTCGTCGGCAGGAAGATGCTGAGCAGCGTCTCCCCTTCCCGCACCTTCTTGTCGATTTCGCCCTTGGTGGTTGTCGAGACAAAGACGATCGCATAGAGCCCTTTGCGGGGGTATTCGATCAGGCCGACCTTCTGGAACGAGGCGCTCGACTGCGACAGCACGGTCTCGAAGATCTGCTTCAGCGCCCCGTAGACATTTCGCACCACGGGCATGCGGTCGAGCATCATCTCGCCGTAGCTGACGAGCGTGCGCCCGAACAGATTTGCGGTCAGCGCGCCGAAAATAATCAGGACGGTGATCGAGAAAATGAGCCCGACACCGGGAACCGTGAACGGGAGGTAGGTTTCCGGCAGGTAGGTGACAGGCACCCAGGGCTTCACCCAGCCGTCGACCAGATTGATGAACCACCAGACGACATAAAGCGTGATGCCGACGGGACCGACAATGATCAGGCCGGTCAGAAAGTAGTTCCGCAGCCGCGCTCCGAGATGCAACGGCGCCTTGCCGTCCGCCCCGGTGAGCAGTTTCAGCGGATCCTGATCCGGGCCGTGATCCTCCTCGGGCGCCTTCTCACTCCGTCTGCGCGATTTCCGGTTTGACGCCATGTCTAGCGGTACTCCGATGGATAAGGGGTGAGTTCAGCACGGAACGTCCAGTAGGACGCCGCGCTCCAATGCCCCCCTGTCCTTGTGCCAGCAACTCCATCCACTCTACCACAATGGGTACTCTCAACCCATTGAACAAGGGTCGTGGTCCCGAATTACCACCAACAATTGGTATATGCGCGATAAGTCCGGCGTTACTGCGCGAGCAGGAAGCAGTCGAGACCGCCGCTCTTGAAGTTCTTGCACAGTTGCTGCGTCGCCGCCTTGTCCGCAAAAGGCCCGAGTTGGACCCGGTAGAACGTTCCGAGCCCACCCAAATCGGTCTTGACGATGCTCGGCTGATAACCGCCGAGCAGGCTGCCGTGTTTCGCCTGCAACCGTTTCCAGGTCGCCTGTGCCTCGGCGTCGCTCCGTAGCGCCGCGAGCTGGATGCGGTAACCGCCGCCTCCGCCGGACGTCGGCCTCGGCGCGGCGGCAGGCGGTGCGGCCTGCGGGGCCGCAGCCGTCCGGCGGCTTGGCGGCGAGACCTGCGAACTCCAGCTCGGTTGCGGCGTGCGCGCGGCGCTCGTCGTCTGCTGCCACTGCGGTGGAGCGGAAGCTGCCGGCGTCGGCGATGGCGGCGTGGCCGGGGCGGCAGCGGTCTGTTGTGTGTCGCCCCTGCGGGTCACGTTATCGCGCAGGCCCCTGAACCAGCGTCCGACCCTCGTGCCGGCCTCGTCTTCCTGAGACTGGGCCGGAGCGGATGCCGCCTGTTGCTGGCCCACCGATGTGTCCCAGCTTGTCGCTGCCGAACCCGAGGACCGGGCGGCGCGGGTCGGAGGCGGTGTCTGCGCGCGAGGCTGCTGGGACCGTGTCTGCGTCCGGGTTTCCTGCGGCAGGATCGAAGTGCGGAATTGCGGAATCTGTTCCTCACGCGCGCGCGCGTTGCTTCGGGTCTGGGACGACGCTGCCCGTTGTGTATTGGACGCTCTTGAAGTGGTCGCCGGGGGCGATGCCGCCGTCTGCGAACTGGTCGCGAATGTCGGAACCGTGTCGCGGCTGCGCCGGGCATTGGAACGCCCTGCCGACGCCGCTCCGGAGGACGCGGTGCTGGTCTCGAAAGTGGGCACACTGCCGTCGCTGCCGCGCGAGCGCGGCGCCTGCGACGACCGCGCAACCTGCTGTTCACTCACGCCGCCGCTGCGCGCGCGGGAGATATCGGCGCGGGCAAGATCGCCCATGCCGACCGCTTCGTACGCCTTTCCACGACTGAGATAGGCCTTGGCCCGTTCCGAGCTCGACAGGCCCGAGAGAAAGAGGGCGCTCGTGATATCGGCAATCGCCTGCGCCGGCTGGCCGGCCTTTTCGTGCGCGACGCCACGCATATAGAGCGCCTTGGCAACCGCGGCGCTCTCCAATTCGGAATTCCTCAAAACCTTGGCGAAATGCCCGACCGCCGCCCGATACTTGCCGTTCGCAAGGGCATCCTGACCGGCCTTGAATTGTGCGCCCGCCTGGCTGTCATCCGGCGATTGCGCATGCGCGGACGTCGCACCGGCAAACATCGCCAGCGCCGCGCACAGAGCAAGAGCTGTAAGTCGCGTCCTTCGCATCAACAGGCCTGTATGAACGGCTCGCATCCGATCTCGTGAATGACCACAACGCTTGTGAAACACAAGGATTCAGGCAAAAGCGAGGCCGGTCGCAATGCTGCGAGCCAACATAGCACGTTCGCGCATCGACGCAGCAGACTCCAATGCCAAATCCTATTCCACGGTTACCGACTTGGCCAGATTGCGCGGCTGATCCACGTCGGTTCCCATGAACACAGCCGTATGATACGCGATCAGCTGCATTGGCAGAGCATAGATCAACGGTGTCGTGAAGGGATGCGTTTGCGGCAACTGGATCGCAGTCATGACGTCGCACCCCGCCGCGCTCTGCGAACCGTCACTGATGAACACGACCTGGCCACCGCGCGCGGCAACTTCCTGCACGTTCGACACGACCTTTTCGAACATCTCGTCCTGCGGCGCCACGACAACAACCGGAACCGTCTCGTCAATCAGGGCGATTGGCCCGTGCTTCAGTTCCCCGGCCGCATAGCCTTCGGCGTGAATGTAGGAGATTTCCTTCAGTTTCAGCGCGCCTTCAAGGGCCACCGGATAGTTGATCCCGCGCCCGAGATAGAGGACGTCCTTCGCTTTCGACAGGGTGTGCGACAGCGAGTCATAGATCGCCTCGTCCCTCAAGATGGCCGACATATGGCGCGGCACTTCCGTCAGCGCCGAGACCAGCTCCGCCTCTTTTTGTCCATCGATCTTGCCGCGAGCGCGCGCCATCGCCACCGCCAGACACGCCAAAACCGCAAGCTGGCAGGTGAAGGCCTTGGTGGAGGCGACGCCGATTTCCGGTCCGGCCAAGGTCGGAAGGACCGCGTCCGATTCCCGCGCGATCGAAGATTCGCGCACGTTCACGATCGAAGCGATGCGCTGGTCCTGACTCTGGCAGTAGCGCATCGCCGCAAGTGTGTCCGCCGTTTCCCCCGATTGCGAGATGAACAGGGCCAGACTGCCGGGCTGGAGCGGAATCTCGCGATACCGGAACTCCGAGGCCACATCGATCTCGACCGGCACGCGGGCGAGCCTTTCGAACCAGTACTTGGCGACGAGCCCCGCATAGTAGGCGGTGCCGCAGGCCGAGATGGAAATGCGGTCGACCGAGGCCAGATCGATCGGCATATCCGGCAACAGCACGCGCGACTCTGCGAAATCGATGTAGTTCGCCAGGGTATGCGCGACCACCTCCGGCTGCTCGTGGATTTCCTTGGCCATGAAGTGCCGGTGGTTGCCCTTGTCCACCAGAAGAGCCGAGGCGACCGATTTCTGCACGGGCCGCTCGACCGGCTGGCCGTTACGGTCGCGGATCGCAAGCCCGTTGCGCGTCAGCACCGCCCAGTCGCCGTCTTCGAGATAGCAGATCGTATCTGTGAACGGCGCGAGCGCGATGGCGTCGGACCCGAGATACATTTCCCCGTCACCGAAACCGATGGCGAGCGGGCTGCCTTCGCGTGCCGCAATCATCAGATCATCGTAATTGCGAAAGATGAAGGCGACCGCGAACGCGCCTTCCAGCCGCCGCAGGGTATGCTGGACGGCAACTGCAGGGTCGTGCCCCTGTTCGAGTTCCCGCGTCACCAGATGCACGATCAGTTCCGTGTCGGTGTCGGTCGAGAGCGTCACGCCTTGCGCCAGCAACTCGGCGCGAAGCTCCTTGAAATTCTCGATGATGCCGTTGTGCACGACGGATACGCGGTCCGTCATATGCGGATGGGCGTTGGTTTCCGTCGGTGCGCCATGGGTGGCCCAGCGCGTGTGGCCGATACCGAGGCGGCCGGTCAGCGGCTCGCTGGCGAGACGTTCCTCCAGATTGTGCAGCTTTCCTTCCGCCCGGCGCCTGTCGAGGCTGCCGTTCTCGACGGTCGCCACGCCGGCCGAATCATATCCACGGTATTCGAGCCGCTTGAGCGCCTCCACAAGACGGCCGGCAACCGGCTCCGTGCCAAGTATTCCAACGATGCCGCACATGTATTTCCCACCCCTGAAAACTGTCGCGACCGACAGGAGTCTGCGTTTCGCCTACCTAGCGGAGCGGCGATCGGCCCCGCAAGTCAAGAGCTGTTACGGTTTGTTTCCTTTGCCACGCTCGCGCCGTGCCCGCATCCTCGCCGCCCAACCGTCACGCTGGTCAAGCGGCCCCCTCGTTACCACCAGAGCGTCCGCCGGTACGTCTTTCGACAGCACACTGCCCGATCCGACATAAACGCCGTCACCGATCCTGATCGGGGCAACAAGCGCCGTATTCGAGCCGATGAACGCGCCCGCGCCGATCTCGGTGCGATGCTTGGAAAACCCGTCATAATTGCAGGTGATGGTGCCGGCGCCGATGTTGGCACCCGGACCGACATGAGCGTCGCCGACATAGGTGAGATGGTTCGCTTTCGATCCCTGCTCCATTTTCGCGTTCTTGACTTCGACGAAATTGCCGACGCGAACGCCCGGACCGAGCTCGGTTCCGGGGCGCAGCCGCGCAAACGGGCCAACGACCGCGTCCTTGCCCACATGCGCCTCTTCAAGATGTGAGAAGGCACGGATACGCGCACCCTCCTCGACCGTGACGCCCGGTCCGAAAACGACATTCGGCTCGACGACCACATCCTGGCCCAGCCTGGTGTCGGGACACAGAAACACGGTCTCCGGCGCCACCAGCGTCACGCCCGCATCCATCGCCTCACGGCGCAACCGGGCCTGCAGCTCCGCTTCGGCCTCAGCCAGCTGGGCCTTCGAATTGACGCCCATCACTTCCTCCTCGGGACATACCACCACGCCGGTCTTCAGCCCGTCATCCCGGGCAATCTCAACCACGTCCGTGAGATAGTACTCCCCCTTTGCATTGTTGTTTCCGATCCGCTCAAGCAGACGAAGAAGGTTTTCCCCGCGGAAGGCAAAAACGCCGGAGTTGCAAAGGCGCACCTTCCGCTCTGCGTCGCTCGCGTCCTTCTCTTCCCGCACCGCGACAAGCGTTCCGTCGGCATCGGTGATGAGCCGTCCGTAGCCAGTCGGATCGCGCGCCTCGAAACCGAGAACCGCGAGGTCGGCGCCGTCGTCCAACGTGGCCAGAATCCGGCCGATGGTCTCCGGTCGCAGCAACGGCGTATCGCCGTAGAGGATGATCACATCGCCGGTGAATTTCTCGAATGCCGCGCGGGCCGCGAGCACCGCATGCGCCGTGCCGAGCTGCTCTTCCTGCACGTAGACGCCGGTACCGGCATGAACCGCGCGGGCCGCATCGCGGACCGCATCCATGCCGGGGGCCACGACGACCGCGATCTCTCCGAGGCCGCTTTTCAGTGCCGTCTCCATGATCCGGCCAAGCATCGGCTGGCCGGCAATCTCATGCAGAACCTTCGGGCACGCCGACTTCATGCGGGTGCCCTGGCCGGCCGCAAGAACAAGCGCGAGTGACGATCTTTGGCTCATGGCTACACCGTCGCGAGACAGAGAAAACAGGCAGACTGAACGAGCTGAAAAACATGCCGGACGCCGGGCCGCGGCGGGATGCCCTCCAATAGCGCAATCGCCGTCAGAAGGAAACTTTCGCGGGGGCTTCGGCGTCCACATTGACCGTCCCGCAAGACTCAGACAAGTTTTGGTTCGGTTACAGGGATTCGGCCCGGAACCGGACTGCTTTTGCCCGTGACGCGAGGGGGCGGGAAGCAAATATGACGGCGGCTTTGACGCAACGACTGTATGTTGCTGCCTGGGTTCTGCTCGGAACCATATCGCTCGGCTACTTTTTCGTGCTTTTCCAGAACACCTTTCAGCCTGCGTCGGACACCGCGGTGGCATCCGCAACGCCGACGGGCAGCACAACGGATCGCAAGTCGTTGACCACAGTTTCAACCGATCCGGGGGTCAATCAGGCACTGGCGCACATGCGCAAGGAAATCGATCGCCTCCGGGCGTCTCTGGACACGGCGCACAGGGAGAAGATCGCATTGCAGACGCACATTCGCGCGCTCGAATCGGCCTATGGTCCCACGACCGCGTCCATCCCGCCGCAGCCGAGGCGGCCGCGCGCCGACGATGTGCTGCAAGACGAGGACAATGCGGGGGTGACACGGACTGGACCGCGCCCGAACGTGGACGTGAGCATGCTGCCGATGCCGGGGGACGGTTTCGACGACGCGATACCTGAATCGCCACTGCCGATCGCGGGCCGCCAGAAACCACGGCGGACGCAGTTTGCCGTCGAGCTTGGCTCCCGGCTCACCGCGGCAATGCTCGGCGGACGATGGGAGGACCTTGTCGGGCGCCACGGCGCTTTGCTGCAGGACCTGCAGCCGCATGCGGTTCCGATCGCGCGCGTGCGCGGCGTGGAGCGCTACAGCCTGATTGCAGGTCCCTTCACGAACGCGGCCGGCGCGGCGCGGCTTTGCGCACAGCTCAACGCGGCGGGCACCACGTGCGAGGGAACGGTGTTTTCCGGCAAGCCTCTGAGCAAGCTCGCCGCGCGATAGGCTTCAGACTAACGGCCGAGGAACAACTGTACGTTCAGGTGCGGCGGTGTGTGTTTTTACAGTGGGCTTACCGCGCCCTACGCGGCCATTCGACTTTGTGCGAGGCCCATTCTGAAGGGGCGACCACGTTGTACTTGCCGTCCTGAATCTGGCGCAACACCATCGGCTTGGCGATATTGTTGCCGGCCTTGGAGAACCTGATGTTGCCATAGAACGTCTTCATGTCGGTTGCGGCGATCGCATCACGTAACTTTTGCGGATCCAGAGACTGCGCGCGCTTGAACGCGTCGTGCCAGACGAGCACCGCGGCGGACGCCTGAGCCGACTGATAAGGGACGTTCTTGTAGTCCTTGAACTCCGCCTTGAAGGCCTTGTCGTAGTCTGCAGCCGAACCGAAATACGGCCCCGTGTAGCTCAACGTCTCCGCCCACTGCGTGGGGCAGAGAATGCCGTTGGCGGCCTTCGGGAACTTCTCTGTTGCCTTCGCTGCCTCACAGTGCGTGATGGCGATCATCGGCGTCTCGATCTTCCGTTCGCCGATCTGGCGGAACGCGGTGACAGCCCCTTTCGAGTGACCGGACACCACGAGAAGGTCCGGCTTCAGCGCCCTGACCTTCGTCAGCGTCGCCGACATGTCGGAAAGATCGCGCGGCAGCTTGTCGTCGATCACGACTTTCAGCCCGTGCTTTTTCACGTTGTCGAGAACGCCGGCGCGGACATCGAGCGAGAACGGGTCGCTCTCAAACGCCATGGCGACTTTGACATCACCCGGTTTCTTGCCGTTCTTAGCGGCGATTTTCGCGGTGAGGGCCACGGAGCTGGCGAGGTACTGCTCGGAAGTCGAGAGAACCGCGAACAGGTACTTGTAGCCCTTGTTGAAGAGCAAGCGAGACGCACCTTCGGCCTCGACCATCGGAATCTTGTACTTCTCCATAACAGGAGCGGCGGCCTTGGTGGTGGCCGAGCTGTACGGACCGAGGAAGTAATTGACGCCGTCCTGCTTGATCAGACGCTCGAGGAGCTGCGCGGTACGGGCCGGGGTCGACTCGTCGTCATAGTACTTGATCTTGAAGTTGTAGCATTTGTCGCCAATCTCGACGCCGCCCATCTCATTGATCTTCTTGACGGCGATGTCATACCCGTTCTTGGCATGGATACCGTTGGTCGAGTACTTGCCGGTGAAGGAGATAGCAGAACCGAGAACGATCTCGTCGCAGGCTGCATACGCAATCGACGACGTTCCCATCATCACTGCGCCCGTGACGGCAGCCAGCGTCCACGTTTTCAGATGACGCATTGGATTCCTCCTCGAAATCACAAACTGCAAGGTCGCGGGCTTTTTGCCCGTCCTCCAGCTCAGATTTGGGTCTAATCCGTCACCGTCTTGGTAAGTGCGCATACCGGCCGAACCTGACCCGAACTAAGCAAAGCGCGCACTCCCTTGCAAAAGCATCGCACAAAGGAGTTAAATCATTGAAAAGAAGAAATCTCTCAGCTACTTACCTTCGCGTCCCCGGCCAGCCATTGAACGGACGGCTCGGCCCGCGAGGCTTTGGCAGGCCAAGTCAGAGGTTTTGTGCGTTAAACGTATCGCACTGTTGAATATTGCCGCTGTCGAGGCCGCGCTTGAACCAGCGCACCCGTTGCTTCGACGTGCCGTGGGTAAATGCATCCGGAACGACATGGCCCTGGGTGCGCCGCTGGATGGTGTCGTCTCCGATGGCGCTCGCCGCGTTCAGTCCTTCCTCAATGTCACCGGGCTCCAGGATCTGCTTGGCGCGGTCGGCAAGATGCGCCCAAACGCCTGCAAGGCAATCGGCCTGGAGCTCCATGCGAACCTGCAGGGCGTTGCCTTGGCGCTGGCTCATGCGCGACTTGGCGCGCTGCACCTTTTCCGCGATGCCGAGCAGAGTCTGCACATGGTGTCCGACCTCATGCGCGATGACGTAGGCTTGCGCGAAATCCCCCGGCGCACCGAAACGGGATTTCATCTCCTTGTAGAAGGACAGATCGATGTAGAGCTTCTGGTCGAGCGGACAATAGAAGGGCCCCATAGCCGCGACACCGACGCCGCAACCCGACCGCGTCGATCCTGAGAATATGACCATAGTCGGTTCATGGTATTGCCGGCCCATCTGCTTGAACTGCCGGCGCCAGACGTCTTCGGTATCCGCAAGGATGACCGAAATGAATCTCTTGAGTTCGTCGTCCCGTCGGGACTTGGGCGCCTGAACCGGCGCACGACCTGCCGTGCGCGGTGAGGTGGACGGTCTCGCATCGCCCGGCAGCCGGATGTCCGGCATCTGACTGTCCGGACCGCCGGTCGGCTGTGGACCACCCTGAAGGATGACACGCGGATCGATGCCGAAGAACAGCATCAGTCCGACAATCACAAGCAAGCCGACAATGCCGATCCCGCCGCGCTTGCCGCCGCGTGCGCCACGCGGAAAAGGGAAGCGCACCCGCCTCCCCCGCCCCATGGGAAATGGGAATCCTCCCGGACGGCTCTCCCCGCGGCGGTCCTCCACATTGTCGCTTTCCCGGCGACCGCGCCACCGAACCATCTTCGACCCCTTGTGCCGTTGCCAGACCCGAAACCGGAAGCGCGAATCTGCACCTTTCGCGGTAGCGAGCAATCGCGTGTCCAAGGCGCATTTCTGCACGTGATGGTAGCAGACGCAAGGCGCAAACCGGGATCAGCCGGACGCAAACCACCGGACGGTTTACCCGGACGGGTCCTTGAACGTGGCCGCGTAGCGCTCGCGAAGCTCGTTCTTCTGGAT
Organism: Hyphomicrobiales bacterium; assembly: GCA_028280515.1. GTDB lineage: Bacteria > Pseudomonadota > Alphaproteobacteria > Rhizobiales > Methyloligellaceae > UBA2767. The sequence continues at coordinate 9,895 of JANQLP010000199.1, read as the reverse complement.
CTTGCCCATCGCGTTGCGCGGCAGGGCATCGACGAAGGCAACGCGTTTCGGCTGCTTGAAGCGCGCGAGCGTATCGCTCAGGGAAGCGATGACCGCCTCCTCATCCAGCGTCTCGCCCGTCTTGCATGCGATCACCGCCATCACGCCTTCGCCGAAATCCGGGTGCGGGACGCCGATAACGGCAGATTCCGCCACCGCGGGAAGTTCGTCGATCGCGGCCTCGATCTCCGCCGGATAAACGTTGAATCCGCCTGAGATGATCAGGTCCTTGTCGCGACCGACAATGTTCAGGTAGCCCTGCTCGTCGATCATGCCGAGATCACCGGTTACGAAGAACCCGTCTTCGCGGAAGTCCTCCGCGGTCTTGTCCGGCATCTGCCAGTATCCCTTGAAGACGTTGGGGCCGCGCACTTCGATGTCGCCGACCTCCCCGGATCCGAGTTTCTCGCCACTTTCAGCACCGACAATGCGAATCTCGATGCCCGGCAACGGGAAGCCGACCGTCCCGGCGCGCCGCGCGCCGTCATAGGGGTTTGAGGTGATCATGCCCGTCTCTGTCATCCCGTAGCGCTCGAGAATGGCGTAACCGGTGCGGAGTTCGAACTCCCGGTGAATGTCCGGCGAAAGCGGCGCGGAGCCCGATATGAAAACCCGCATATGCTTGACCAGATCCCGCGTCAGCCCCTCGCAGGCGAGAAGCCGTGAATAAAAGGTCGGTACACCCATCATCAACGTGGCCTGCGGCAGCCGTTCCAGAACCTCTTCGGCATCAAACCTGGGCAGGAAGATCATGGACGCGCCGGCCTGCAGCACGGTGTTGGTTGCCGTGAACAGCCCATGCGTATGATAGATCGGAAGGGCGTGGAGCAGCCTGTCCTCCGCCGTGAACGCCCATGTCACGGCGAGCGCTTCCGCATTCGACGACAGGTTCAGGTGCGTCATCATGGCCCCCTTGGCCCGTCCCGTCGTGCCTGACGTGTACAGGATCGCAGCCAGATCGTCGGCCTCGCACGGCAGTTCTTCGAACGCCGTCGGGGCCGCATCGACGCGTTCGAGGAGGCTTCCGCTCGTACCGTCGTCGCCAAGTGTCTCAACCCGCGCCTCTCCAGCAATGTTGCTGATGTCGCCCGCCTTCGACGGGCTGCAAACGACGACTCTCGGCTCCGCGTCTCCCAGGAAGTAGCTCACCTCCGCCGAGGTATAGGCCGTGTTCAGGGGCAAGAACGCCGCGCCGGCGCGAATCGCACCGAGATAGAGCATCAATGCCTCGGTGCTTTTCTGAACCTGGACGGCGACCCTGTCGCCGGGACCAACACCCAACGCACGCAGGGCGCTCGCATACTGCGCGGAGCGCGCAAGCATGTCGGCGTAGCTGATATGCCGGCCGCTGCGGGTCTGGAGGAATGTGGTTGTGAGATCGTCTGGAAAATTCGTTTTAAGGATGCTGAAGAGATTATTATTCATCGGCACCTACGGTCGCATTCTTCGGAATGTCAGCCTCCCTGCGCTTCTTGTGTGTTCTTGTTTTGCTGGACGAACTGAGTAGTGACCTGACGGACTTCGATGCGGCGATCTCGCCGTCGTTCACATAGGCTTCGTGATTGGGCTCAATGTCCCCGAGATCATACAGATAATTCACCATGATGCCGTGGGACTGACGCAGACCCTTGGCGGACTTGTCACCCAACCAGTTTATCCGTTCGAGCCGGGCGCCGTTGCCGAGGTGGAACCGCGCCACGGGATCGATCGGCCTGCCGTTGCGCGTCTTTTCGGTCAGGAAGTATTCCGCAGCCAGTGGCATCAGCGTCTCCCTGAGGCGCTCCTGATGCTCTGCATGCGCAGCCCAGCTGGCGTCGGACAACAAGTCCAGAATGTCGGGGTCGATCATGTCCGGATACTCGCCTGTGGTCCGTACGATCCATGCGGCAAACCGCGGTGCCGGAGAAAGGGTCACGAAGGTCTTCAACGAGGGGATTTCTTTCGTCAGATCCTCGACCACCTGTTTGATGAGGAAGTTGCCGAACGAGATGCCCTGCAATCCCTTCTGGCAGTTCGAAATCGAGTAGAACACCGCCGTATTCGGTCGCTTGCCGGAGGTTTCGCCAGGTTCGATGTCCTTCGCCGCCAGCAATTCCTGGATCGACGCGGGAATGTTATCGGTGAGCGCAACCTCGACAAAGATGAGCGGCTCGTCCACCAGTGAGGGATGGAAAAAGCCGAAGCAGCGACGGTCAGCCGGGTCCAGCCGCCGGCGAAGGTCCTCCCAACCGCGGATTTCGTGGACAGCCTCGTATTCGATGATCTTCTCAAGCGTCGACGCCGACGTTGACCAGTCGATCCGCCGCAGCACGAGAAAACCGCGGTTGAACCAGGATGCAAGCAGATGCATCAGATCGGCGTCGACCGCGGCAAGCTCGGGGGCCTTCGGCAGAAAACGCAGCAGATCGGCGCGCAACGCAACGATGTTGCTGGTTGCACCGGGCGCGAGGTTCAGCCGACGGAAAAACTCCTGCCGCGGCGACGCGACGGCCGTTTCAAGCTCACCAAGCGTTTGCGGCGACGGATTGTCTAGATAGTCGCGTGCGGTCTCCGAAACACGCGTTTCGTCAGGTGTCAAAGCGTTCAGAAGATACGCGAAAAATTCGGATTTTTCCTCGTCGGTTGCGCCACGGTAGGCCGACAGAATCTCACCGGCGAGCGCCACCCCCGACGCCTCGCCGCGTTCGGACAACAGCGCGCCTGACAGATCTCTCAGCGCCGCCGCCGACCGGTCGTCGGCGGAGCCCTCAAGCAGGGACCGCCCGCGTTCCGCAATGGAATTCAGCAGCTCCTGAAAGAATGAAACATTCACGGCCGAGTGCCCCTCCCGGGTCTTACATTGTCAGTCCTGCTCAGCTGGCGACATGCGATATCTGGCATAGTGTATCCCATGTCGCGAGAGGAAATTCGCATGTTCGCCCCCTCATCACAATCAACCAATTGAATGAGACGACCATATAACTCGGCACCGTAAGAAATTGTGACCGCAGAGAAAAGTGGAATTTAAGTTTTGTCCGGCGCGGCACCATGCGCGTCAGACGGCAGCACCCCGAAGCCGGGGTTCATGAGCATTGCGAAGAAAAGGGGTTTGTGACTCGCCTGTGCACAAAAGAAGAAGGCAGGGCACAAAGGCCCTACCCTCCCCTAATTCCCGCTGTCTGATCGCCGCTAAGCGCCCGTTCGGCGGAAATATCCCGGAAATCTCGGCGGTCCAAATCAGATCTCTCCTATCGAACCGCCTCGATTTCCACGAGAGCTATACAGATCATCCCAACCTGGGTCGAAACTCCCCATACAGCCACGGGCAATCGATATCCCGTCTTATTTAACGTCGCGTCCGTTTACGACGCGGATCCAGCTAATGGCCTTAAGCCAGACCCGATAACAACTCCCTTGGGGTCATCGTCGCCGGTATTGTTTGATCGGCCCCACCTTCGTGTTTCCACTCCGGCACGGGCCTCCCGCCCAAACCAGCGCCAAGTCCTGAGGGCGCTGCTTAAGCCGTCCTCGGCAACGGACGGCCTCGGACTTGCCGTGTCCTAAGCTGTCTTTGATGCGGCCCCCGAAGGAGATACCTCGCCGACAACCTGAGAAGACGTTAGCCCGATTCGCGCCGCGTGCCATTGGCGCAATCGGTGGACCGGAGCGTTATCCCCGCTTTCCACTATTTCCACAGGCTGTGGATAACTCCGGTCTAACCGCAGTCGAGTTCCTTGAAATAGAACCACCGCGTGAAAAGCCACTCGCCGCTCTTGAAATCCTTCTGCACGCACGTCTTGTAATGCGCACCGCACTCCTCCTTGGCGATGCTCCAGGCTTCGGACTGGTCCGGGTGTTTGATCCTGGTCTTGCAGCGAACGAACTCGTTGCGACAGGCCTGCAGTGCCTTGCACAAATGCTTGTCGCGCGCGCTCTGGGATATGCCTGCAGACGACGCGCCGCGATTCTTGTTCTGCTGAGCTACCGTCTGCGTGCGTATCGCGGGTTTTTGCGGTTTTCGCGCTAGTGCCCGGGGATTCGTAACGGACTGTCTGCCCGCGGGCGCCGTCCTTTTCTTCGTCAAACCGTAGCGTATGGCAGGCAACGGCACTTGCGGTCCGGCCTCCCCGGCGTACCCGTCCTCAGCATAGGCCGGCGCCCGAACAAAGGCATCGGAACCCCACACAAGCACGACAACGAGCAACGCTCCGACTGCGCGCCACATTCTTACGCCCTCTACCAACTCCACATCTTTGTCGCGCCGCTAACCCGACACATCACTGTTATTTGCGGACGCGGTCACATGCAAGTGCGCTTGTTTCGCGCCTCGGGAAATCAACCATCCGGAGCCTTCGCCGGCCCGTACCATGCCGACTTGTTTGTTTGACCGCGATCCGCAAACCCTCCATCGAGCACCCACAATTGCGTTCCGAGATCGAAGTGCCACCACTCATAGGGGTAGTTGACGAAACCCGAATCGCTCATGGCCCAATACAACAGGCGTCTGTTGCGCAATGCCGCCCTGTTGCTGGCGGAAAGGAAATGCGATTTGCTGTCGGCACTTTCGTGTTTGCGCTCGAAGTGCGCTGTATGACTGATCTCCGACGGTTCGTCGAAGACGCCACCCATGTAAAGCGGCTCAGCCGATCCAAGGAGCCGAAGTGTTGTGTCAATCGCTCCGCCGGTCGCGTGAACAGGCCATTTGGTTGAGTCGTCCGGATCGTAGTCGCGCGGGTCCGAGCAGTACGTTCCGGCGAACTCCTCGCATGCCTTCTCGCTCGGTTCATCAAGGACGTTCTTTGCCTGCTCGATGAAAAAGGCCCAGAGCTCTTCCTGAACCGCCACCGGACGAAAGCCGTCGAGGACGAACAGTTCAACGCCGTATGGTTCCAGCGTGACGTTCACCTTCACCAGATGTTCCGCAACGGTCTTCCGGCACCAGACCTGGGGCATTGCGGAAGGAAATGACCGGTAATACGGCGCATTGAGCCCGTCGGTGCGCGCATAGTAGCCGTTGCCGGCAACGCCATACGCGGCGAGATCGACAAGGGGTTCGCCGTATCTGGGGTCGGCTGTATCGACCGGAATGAAGCGGTAGTCGAGCGCGGTCGGCGAGTGATCTTTCCAGGGGATCGGCGCCAGCTCCGAAAGGCTCATATCGTCTGCCGTCCGGACGCCGGGAGAAGACTGGACGCCGGTAGAACGATGTTAGCGCAGGGGTGGCGCATACAGAATTCCACCGTTGGTCCAGAGCGCGTTGAGGCCACGCTCCAGTTTGAGCGGGCTGTCCTTGCCCACATTGCGATTGAAGATTTCCGCATAATTGCCGACCGCGGCGATGACGTTTTTCGCCCAGTCCTCGCTGACGCCCATCTTCCTGCCCGCCGCCTGCAATGCCTCGAGCGGGATTGTGTCGGGCATATCTTCGGCTGTCTCGGAACTCCAGCCGTCCTCTTCAGCATTGATCAACACAAACAGCGTCCAGCGGACCAGCCCGGCCCAGACCGGGTCGTCCTCACGCACAACGGGACCCAGCGGCTCCTTCGATATGACCTCGGGCAACAGCATGTGATCGTCCGGCTCCGCGAGCAGGGTCCGCACCGACGCAAGCGCTGAACGGTCCGAGGTATATGCGGTACACTCGCCCCTTTCGTACGCCTTGACGGCGCCCTCGCGTTTCTCGAATTCGAGGATCTCGACATTCATCCGGTTGCGTTCGAAGAATGCCTTGGTGTTGGTAAGCGTCGTGGTTCCGGCGAGCACGCAGATCTTCGCGCCGGACAGTTCCAGGGAACTGGACAATCCGTTCTCGACACTGGTCATGAACCCCTGACCGTCATAATAGCTGACGCCGGCGAAGGTGAGCGCGGTGTCCACGTCCCTGCCAAGGGTCCATGTCGTGTTGCGCGACAGGACGTCAATTTTCCCGTCGCGGAGCGCGTCAAACCGCTCCACTGCACTAAGCGGGATGTAATCCACCCTGTCGGCATCGCCGAAGACGGCAGCCGAAACGGCACGGCAGAAGTCGACGTCGAATCCGCGCCAAGTCTTGTCATCGCCCGGCGCTGAAAAGCCGGCGAGCCCCTCACTGACACCGCACAGCAGTTTGCCCCGGTCCGTGACTTTCTTGAGCGTATCGGCCTGCGCCACGGCCGCACCCAGGCTGATCACGGCGAGAGCGGCTATGGCGGTGCAGATGGTCGCCAACAGGCGGGTGGAACTCTTCAATTCAACGCTCCTCACCTTCTCGAATGCGCACCTTTTCGATCTCACCACACCTCGCCTATGGGGCGACACTTCGTGACCCGGAGTCCCATTTCGCCAGCCGCGCCCCGCTCGCCGCCGTGCCGTCCTTGTCGTAGATATCGATCCGGAAATTGGCCGTTCCGCCGCCGCTCGCCCACGCGGACAAGTAAATGAAATGAACGGGCACCGGACGCGCCAGCTTGACAGTTTGTTGCTGGCCCGACTGGGTCATCTGGGCAATACGCGCCGGCTGACTCTTCATCAGCCACGCCGCCACGTCCTGCACACGCTCGACGCGCACGCAACCGGCGCTGTAGGGGCGCAGATGGAAGCGGAACAGCTTCTTAAGCGGCGTGTCGTGCATGTAGACGATATGCCGGTTCGGCATATCGAGCCGGATCAGGCCGAGGGCATTGAACGGACCCGGGTCCTGGCGGAACACGTAGCGTTTGCCCTGCGGCGCCCACCAGTTGACCTGCGCCGGATTGACTTCCGAACCACCCCAGCTCGCATAGACGCGGATACTTTCCTTCGTCAGATATTGCGGGTCCTTCTTGACGGCCGGAATGAGTGCGCGGCGTGCGATCGACTGCGGGACGTGCCAGTGCGGCAGGAAATTCACCGCCCGCACGCCTGCCGAGACGACCGGTGTCGGCGTTGCCGGCTTGCCGACCACCACACGGCTTGAAACCTGCACCTGCCCGCCGGACACGGCCTGCAGATCATAACCGGGGATGTTCACGACGATATACTTCTTGCCCTTGGTGCGTGCGAGCATCTTCCGCAGGCGCTGGCGGTTGAGCCGAAGCTGGCGCAGACGGTGCGGCGCGGACACGTTCAGCGCTTTCAGTGTGAAACGGTTGACCTCACCCGACGGCGTCAGCCCGTGGCGCGTCTGAAACCGCACGACCGCGTCGTGCACACCCCGGTCGAACCCCGCCGCGCGACGGCCCGTTCCGGCGTAGTCGCCGCTCGCGGCCAGTCGCTTCTGCAGGAGCGCGACGCGCTTCCCTTTGGATCCGAATTTCAGTTTCGGACCGGCGGGAATCGACGGCCATCCGCCGGCGGCCACGATCTGCTCATACTGCAGGATCGCCTGGCCCATCGCCTGGTCCGTCGCACGGCTGATAAGGACGCCCTGGGTGACCGGCGGTGGCGGTCGGTTCGCCCTGTTCGCGCGGCCCGGACGCGGCTCCGACGAGCCGCTGAAGCTGCCGTCGCCAAACGGTTGCCACTGCGCATGCACGACCGCCGGCGGCAATGTGCCTGTCATCAGCACAGCACTGACCACAACCCCAACTCGAACACCAACCCCTGACACGTGTGAGTTGACCTCCCATGCAAGCGTTCCCGGCATAGTGGCATCGAACTTCGACACGGTCCAGTTCGGGCACACCCGATCAATCGAGATTTGAACGCGGCGGGAATGGGTTAGCGCCAGGTGCGCCGGTTACCTGCGTCGCCGCCGTGCCGCCTTCGCGCGGTCCGCGAGGCTGGCCAGGCTTCCGTCCTGCGACAGCAGAATGGCCACGGGCCGTGTGGTTTCCACATTCGAAAAGACGATCATCACGATGACGGTCAGTGGCACGGCGAGGAACATACCGGTGATGCCCCAGATCGCGCCCCAGACGAACAGCGAGAGCACGACCACGAACTGGCTCAGATTGAGCGATTTCCCGGCGAGCCGCGGCTGCAGCAGCGACCCTACGGCCATTTCGATCAGGCCGATGGCGATGAACAGCGTCAATGCCTCGCTGAAACCCTGAAACTGCACCAGCGCAAACAAGGTCGGGAGTGCCGTCGCGAGGATCGAGCCGATGGTCGGGATGAAATTCAGGATGAAGATCAGAAAGGCCCAGAAGGCCAGGTGATCGAGTCCCACCCAATGCATCACCGCATAGGACAATCCGGCCGTGAGGGCGCTGACCACGGTCATGATCCAGATGTACTTCTGAACATCGTGAGCAATGGCCGAGAGAATGCCCTGCACCAGTTCGCGGCGTTTGTCGTCCCGAATGAGCGCCCGCAATTTGAGGTCGAAGAACTGCTGTTCGACCAGCAGAAAGACGACATACAGCAACACCACGCCAAGCTGGCCGGAAAAGCTCGCAGTCGTGCTGACAATCTTGCCCAGCAGTTGCTCGATGCCGATGGTATCGAAGAACTTGTTGAGGACATCGGTGTTCGACACGCCGATCCACTCTGCCACCTTGTCGATCAGCGGATTGAGGCTCGAGCTGAAATCGATGCGCCGCGCACTCATGGCGCTGACATTGCGGATGATCAGGTCGACCACCAGAACGCCGCAGCCGAGGATCACGGCAACGGCGAAGAACAGCGCGACGGATCGCGGCAAGCCGCTGCCGCCGAGGGGAATCCGTCTGATGCCGTTGGCGATCGCATTGATCAGAAACCAGACGAGCATGGCAACCGCCAAGGGAACGAACACATCGGCACCGTTGACGAGCAGGATCAATGCGATCAGCGCGAGCGCGGAAATCAGGAATCCCCGCATCAGGCCGTCCATGTCGCGACGTTCGATCAAAGCACCACGTCCCTGCCGGTCGATCCACTTTACGGATACATGGATTCGGCCCGTCGCGCCCGGGGGAATTGCGCGCTCGTTCCTTACGGCGAATTCATGGACGGGCCCGATCGTAAGGGGTTAGGGTGAAACCGACTCAGTGCTGATCCGTTCATCGAGAGAAGAGAGAGGAGAGTTCCGTGTCGTTTCGAAAGGTCCAGGCCATCGGCGCCTGTGTTTTGTTTGCCGCCGCGACGCTGTTTGCGACGGCGGAACCGGCTTCGGCGAACAAGTCGGGCTACTGCGCGTCCTATGCGCATGACTACGCCAAGCGCAACACATCCGGCCAGGTTGTCGGCGGCGCCGTGACCGGCGCGATCGGCGGCGCGCTTCTGGGCGGCATCCTTCGCGGCTCCAAGGGCGCGGGCGTCGGTGCCGCCATCGGCGGCGGCGCAGGTGCGATCACCGGAGGGTCACGCAAGTCGAAGAACTACGACAACCTCTACAACCGCGCCTACAACAATTGCATGCGCTACTACTAACGCCGCCGCATCGGGTGCGAGTACGGACATGAACAAACCAGTCGACATGATTTGGGAGAGAGTTGTGAGAAATCTGTTTATCGGAACCGCGGCCGCGGCACTGCTGGCCGTCGCACCGCTCACGCCGGCGCAGGCCGAAATGACGGACGTTGAAGTCAATTTCGTCAAGGCGGACAAGGACGGAGACTTCGCGCTGGATCTTGGCGAGGTGCTGGTGATCACCATCGAACACTTCAAGGAAAGCGACACAGACAAGGATGGAAAGGTCAGCAAGGAAGAAGCCGGCGAGCACGGCGATCATCCGGAGTTTTCCGACAATGACACCGACAAGGACGGCGCCGTCGGCATGGAAGAAGCCATCGCCGAGAAGATCGCCGACTTCAAGGCCGCCGACACGGACGGCGACGGGTCCCTGACAATCGACGAGGTGCGTAAGCACCAGCAGGGCAACTAGAGCCTATTCGGTTAAATCCGAGTCAATTCTGTTTCTCGATTGGCGTGTGCGATCCGTCGCCGAAACGGGCGCGGCGCGATGTTGGCGCATCGGGCAAGGCCGTTTCGCCGG
>JANQLP010000176.1 GCA_028280515.1 Hyphomicrobiales bacterium | reverse complement strand
CGCAACAGATCGAGGAAGCTCTGATGTCCGGCGTCACCACGATGCTGGGCGGGGGCACCGGCCCCGCCACGGGGACAAACGCGACGACATGCACGCCGGGCGAATGGCACATCGGCCGCATGCTGCAGGCGGCAGACGCCTTCCCGATGAATCTGGCCTTTGCGGGAAAAGGCAACGCGTCACAACCGGAGGGCCTCGTCGAACAGATTGAAGCGGGCGCCTGTGCGCTCAAGCTGCATGAGGACTGGGGCACAACACCCGCGGCCATCGACTGCTGTCTGTCGATTGCCGATGCATACGACATTCAGGTGATGATCCACACGGATACGCTGAACGAAAGCGGGTTCGTCGAACACACCATAGCCGCCTTCAAGGACCGGACCATTCACGCCTTCCACACAGAAGGCGCCGGCGGGGGGCACGCGCCCGACATCATCAAGGTCTGCGGCAGGCCGAATGTGATCCCCTCGTCCACGAATCCGACGCGGCCCTACACGGTCAATACTGTCGATGAACATCTCGACATGCTGATGGTCTGTCACCATCTGGACGCGTCTATTCCGGAAGACATCGCATTCGCCGAGAGCCGCATCAGAAAAGAGACCATTGCCGCGGAGGACATTCTGCACGACATGGGCGCGTTCTCCATCATCGCCTCCGACAGTCAGGCCATGGGGCGCGTCGGGGAGGTGCTAATCCGGACCTGGCAGACGGCCGACAAGATGAAAAAGCAACGCGGTGCACTGCCGGAGGACGGCGCGGGCAACGACAATTTCCGCGTCAAACGCTACATCGCCAAATACACGATCAATCCGGCGATCGCTCATGGCATCGCCGATGAGATCGGATCCGTCGAGGTGGGCAAACTCGCCGATCTCGTTCTGTGGTCGCCGGCATTCTTTGGCGTCAAACCGGACCTTGTGATCAAGATGGGGACAATTGCGGCGGCGCCTATGGGCGATCCCAACGCGTCCATCCCGACCCCGCAACCGGTGCACTACCGTCCCATGTTCGGGGCATTTGGCAAATCGATGACCGAAAGCGCGGTGAGCTTCGTTTCGCAGGCTGCGCTGGATGGCAAACTGGGCGAAAAGCTTGAACTGGCGAAACCTCTCCGGGCCGTCCGCAACACCCGGAGCGGAATCGGAAAGAAGGACATGGTCCTCAACGAAAAGACGCCCGAGATCGATGTCGATCCGGAAACCTACGAGGTCCGGGCCGACGGAGAATTACTGACCTGCGAGCCGGCGGAGGAACTGCCCATGGCTCAGCGCTACTTCCTGTTCTGAGAGTTCAATCCGATGAAGAGCAACATTCCACGTGTCATCGACATCATTCCATCAAACGGCGGATCGAATGCCGCCGAGACCGTCGTGCTCGACTATGACGACAGGTTTAGGCGGCGCATCGTCTTGCGCGCGGAGTCCGGCGTGGAATTCCTCCTCGAGATGGCCGAGCCGCGCCTCCTGCTCGACGGCGACTTGCTGCAACTCGACAACGGGACTGTCGTGGCTGTCAAAGCCGCGACGGAACGCCTTGCGGAGATCACATGCGACACGCCGCATGCCCTGGTCCGCGTTGCCTGGCACCTTGGAAACAGGCACCTGCCGACGCAACTGCTCGAAGGCGGGCTGCGGATCCGCGCGGATCACGTCATCATCGACATGGTCGAAAAACTCGGCGCAGAAGTCTCGTTGATCGAAGCGCCGTTTCAGCCCGAAGGCGGCGCCTATGGGCATGGTCAGGTTCACTCCCACGACCACCATCACGGACATCACACCCATCATCAGGCTGACGCGGAGAATGCGACGAAATGCGGAGCGGCATCGTGACGGATGCCGGCGCGCTATACAGGCTGCTGGCGTGGCTCTCCCTTGGATACCCGGTCGGAGCCTATACATACAGCCACGGATTGGAACAGGCGATCGAGGCGGGGTACATCGATGATGTCGTTTCGGTCCGGGAATGGATCGGCGACATCGTCACGTTTGGCGGCGGTTTTTCGGACACGGTCTTCCTGGCAGAGGCCTATCGCGCCACGACGCGCCGGGACAAACTCCGGCTCAAGGAGGTTGCGGAAGTCGCTTCCGTCTTCGTCGCCAGCAAGGAACTCGCCCTCGAGACGCGCGCGCAAGGCGCCGCGTTTCTTGAGATCACCGAACGCGCGTGGAAGACGCAGGAATTCGATCTGTTGCGTTCCGTATGGAGCGGTGCCGTGGTTTATCCGGTTGCCGTCGGCTGCGCTGCGGCCGGGCACGGTATCGCGCTGGCGGACATCGCCCACGGATATCAGCATGCATTCGCCGCCAATCTGGTTTCTGCGGCGGTTCGACTGGTTCCGCTCGGCCAGACTGATGGACAGCGAACTCTGGCGGCGCTGGAAAAGGATGTGGAAGAGTCCGTCAAACGGGCGATGGCAACGGACATTGAAAACGTCTCGTCAGCGGCGCTCATGGTGGACATCTGCTCCATGAAGCACGAGACCCAACATACGAGGTTGTTTCGCTCATGACTGAAATTGGACATGGCCCCCTTCGGGTCGGGATCGGCGGTCCGGTCGGGACCGGAAAGACGGCCCTGACGGACGCGCTCTGCAAGGCAATGCGCGATACCTATTCGATCGCCGTGATCACCAACGACATTTACACCAAGGAAGATGCCGAATTCCTCAACCGCTCGGGCGCGCTCCCGACGGAGCGCATCATGGGCGTGGAAACGGGGGGGTGTCCGCACACGGCGATCCGCGAAGACGCGTCGATCAATCTTGCCGCCGTCTCGGAAATGCGCGCCAGCTTCCCGGACCTCGACCTGATCATCATCGAATCCGGCGGCGACAATCTCGCCGCGACCTTCTCGCCTGAGCTCGCAGACATCACGATCTATGTGATCGATGTCTCGGCGGGCGACAAGATCCCGCGCAAGGGCGGTCCGGGCATCACGCGGTCGGATCTGTTGGTGATCAACAAGATCGACCTGGCCCCGCTCGTCGGAGCGAGCCTTGACGTGATGGAGCGCGACGCCCGCAAGATGCGCAGCGAACGACCGTTCTACTTCACCAATATCAAAGGGGGCGTCGGCGTCAGCGACGTGGCCGCCTTTGTGAAAGAAAAAGGCGGGCTACACACGGCATAGGACGTCGCCCACGTTGGTTCCCTAAACGAAAGGAAGCAAGGTCCCTTAGCGGCCATAAACGGCGCTGCGGCACAGGACGGGTTTGTGCGGGACGCTGCTTGGAGTGCACAAGCCATGCGATGGCGGTTTGGACATTTGCCAATCGTTTGACATGGCCGGTTCATCCAAATAGCTTCTGAGCCGCGGTGCAGGCCGCAACCGGACCCGCGGAAAGGGCAGAGCCCACTTGCAGTCAAACAGCTCGATTTTTCTCAACCTTTGTGCAGCCGAATTGCGGGTCGTCGGCATCAGCCGCACGGAGGTTTCCTATGAAGTCCCTTCCCAACCGACCCGACATCGATCAACTGAAACGTCAGGCCAAGGAACTCCTGGCTGCCTACCGGCGTGGCGCGCCTGAGGCCGTCGACCGTTTCCGCAAAGCCCTTCCCGCAGCGGCGGGTTCACGCCACGACGCCATTGTCGCGCTGAAACTACGCCTGCATGACGCGCAGTCGTGTATCGCCCGTGAGCACGGATTTGCCTCGTGGGCCGATCTCAGGGCTTTCGTCGAGGCCGTCCGGATGCACGAGCGCGATCCTGCCGCGCTGCCGCTGGCCTTTCTGAGATTGGTCTATTCCAGTGACATTGCGGGCGGCATGACGCGCGCCCGGCCAAGGGCCGTAGCGCGTCTGCTGGAGGAACACCCCCAACTGTCGCGGCGAGACCCTTGGATCGCCTGCGCTACCGGCGACGTTGATGTAGTCAGCCGCCGCATTGAGGCGGATGCAGCGTGGGTCGACCGGCCCGATGGTTTGCTCGAACTGACGCCCCTTATCGCTGCTACGCATTCGAGCCTGTTGTCGATCCCGGACTATCGTGATCGCATCCATCGAACTGTCGATCTCCTTATCGACATGGGTGCCGATCCAAATCGGACCGTGGCCAAACAGTGGGCTGCCTCTGCCGACTCGCCGCCAGAAGAGTGGCAAGTCTCGGCTCTCCATGGTGCAGCCGGCGTGAACTTCGATCCCGACCTCACGCGCCGACTGCTTGCGGCTGGCGCAGATCCCAATGATGGCGAGTCTCTCTATCATTCGCTCGACAATCCGGTCTGCACGCCGCTGCTGCTCGAAGCCGGCGCCGTCGTTGGCGGAACAAACGCGCTCTTCCGGAGTCTCGATTTCGATGACATCAAGACGTTCAGGCTGCTCCTGTCACACGCGAAAAAGCCCGAGGATTTGCAAGGGGGACGGCTGCTCCTCTGGGCCATTCGGCGGCGGCGGTCGCCCGCCCATATCGAAGCATTGCTGAAAGAGGGCGTCGATCCCTCGACGAAGACGAAAGATGGCGTCAGCGCCTACGTACAGGCTCTGCGATATGGTCTCACGGAGGTCGCTGCAGTCCTGGATAGCGAAGGCGCCAAGGTGGAGCTTCAAGACGAGGACTTGTTCGTGGCTGCCTGCGCTCGTAACGACGCCGACACCGCACGGCGTATCAGAGAACGACGTCCCGATCTTCCGGCAGCCCTTGGCGAGGCGCGGCTGCGGATGCTACCGGAATTGGCTGCAGCGGGCTGTACCGGGCCGGCCATGCTGATGGCCGACCTCGGCTGGCCGATCGACATACGGGGTGGTGACTGGTCCGCAAGCGCGCTTAATCAAGCGGTGTTCCGCGGCGACGCCAAGCTCACCCGCCATTTGCTTCTGCGCGGTGCGTCTTTGACCGATAAACACGGATATGGAGACAATGTCTGCGGGACCCTGAGCTGGGCCTCGGTCAACAGGCCGGTCGAGGACGGCGATTGGCTGGGATGTGCTGAAGCTCTGGTCGAGCATGGCATGTCGTTCGCCGAGCGCGATCCCGAGCATCCCGAATGTGTCATTGTCGACGGCACGCGTCGTTTGTTCTGCGAGGAGGTCACTGCCTTCCTGCTTGGGCAGGAGATCGACGCTTCACTTCAGTAACGCCAAAGAGTGAGGGATAAGGTGTCGTTGGAATAGCGGAACTCACCTTCGCTGTGCCGCTGCACCGGTTGCGGTTCCAACCGGTGACACCTGTCGCAATCCCGCCGGCCTATTTCGCGGTTGCAACCTCGGTGCGGATCGGCGTATCCGACAGGACGGGCAATGGCACGCCGATGCTTTCGCCAACGATGCTGATATCATCGACGACGTTGACCGGAAGCGGAACGCCACTCCTGCTGAAGCGCTCCTGATTGAGAAACTCCGGCTCGCCGGGGAGCAGAATCTCATCGACGCCCTCGGCGCGGGGAGTCGCCTTCATGAGCTCGACAAACCGGTCGACGCGGGCAAGAAACTCGTCCTGCGGCATGAAACACGCGACATCGATGGCCATGACGAATTGGCCATTGTCTTGCGGGTTCTCGAAATCGGCGTACAGATTGTTGATCAGGGCGCCGAATGCAGCTCCCGACAGAACACCGGCGAACAGATCGACCAGCACCGCGATCGCCGAACCCTTGGCCCCGGCAAACGGCAGGACGACCCCCGCCTCGGCTTCCTTTGAATCGGTTGTGGGCCGCCCTTGCGTATCGAGCGCCCATCCTTCGGGAATTGGCGCGCCCCGCTTCGCGGCCTCAACGATCTTTCCGCGTGCGACGACCGAGGATGACATGTCGACGACAACCGCCGGGTATTGACCTGCGGGCACTGCCACGGACAACGGATTGGTGCCGAGCGCCCGCCCCCGGCTGCCCCAGATCGCCATTGAAATCGGCGAGTTGCTCGCGCTCACGCCGATCATCCCGTTCGGCGGCGCCTGTGTCACAAAATAGGAGCCCGGCCCGTTGTGGTTGCTGTGCTTCACTGAGGCGATGCCGACACCTGTCTCGGCGGCGATCCGCATCGCCTCCTTCATGGCCCGATCTCCGACGACGGCGCCCATGCCATTGTCGCCGTCGACCAATGCAACCGTCGCGCCGCCGCGTTCGATGGTTATGTCCGGGTTGGGGTTGACCACGCCGCGCCGGAGCCGCTCGGTGTAAATCGGAATACGCGTGACGCCGTGCGCACCATGGCCGCGCAGATCCGCGTGGACCAGATTGTCGGCAACGATGGCCGCAGCTTCCGGCGCAAGACCGAAATGTCCGAACACTTCGCTTGTATAGCGACGCAAAGCTCCCGCATCGCAATACAAAAGACCGAACGTGCCTTCCGAGGTCATGTCCGCGTTTGCCTCCCATCTTGATTCTGCAGGCCCACACATGGGTGCAGCAGGGCGGAACCTTGTATCTGCCCAATCGCCCACAGCTTTGGGTAGCGGTTTCAGATTGTCAACAATTTTGGAAAATACACATACATTTTAAATTGACATACAGACATTCGAGTGCGAACCATTGACAATGTTGCGTACGATGCTCATACCCGACACAGTTGGCGGGGCTGGACCTAAAGCCGCTTATCTACCGGACTCAGTGACTTGTCCGGCGGCCGAACCTGGAGCTGGGATGTCTGTCGATGAAATCCAGGACGCATCGCGTCCACTCACCACGCTCGTGCGAGAGCGGATTGAGCACATGGTCATGAGCGGCGAGCTCAAGGCCGGCGACCGGCTGAACGAGAACGCGCTGGCGGCCGAGTTGAACGTCAGCCGGGGTCCGGTGCGCGAAGCGACCCGGGTTTTGGCCGAGGCAGGATTGCTCACGATCATGCCCAACCGTGGCGCTTTCGTTCGTGAAATCAGCCTGGAGGATGTGCTCCACGTCTATGATATCCGTGCAGGCCTTGCGCGAGTCTCCGGGCGACTGGCTGCGCTCCGTGCAACTCAAGCCGACATAGACATGCTCCGCGAGCTTTGGTGCGATATGGAAGAGGCGCGCACCAACCGCAATTCCGACGAGTACTACGAGATCAACCGAAGGTTCCACGCGAAGATTGTCGAAATGACCGGCAATCCGAGATTGATCGAGTTTCACGAACAGACGGAGCGCGAGGTGTTCCTGTTCCTGCGCCGAGGCGTGTCAGGACCCACCCGCATAGATGTTTCGAACAAGCAGCATAAGGACATGCTCGACGCGATTGCAGCCGGCGACGAACTCGAGGCTGCACGTGCTTTCGAACGCCATGTCGTGGCCGGAAAGCAGCGGATGCTGGATACGATTGTGACCCGTCCAAGCGGATAGCCAAACAAGCCCGTGCAACAAAAAAACAAAGGAGCCGCGGGACGATAAGGGGAGAAACAGCGAATTGAAACGAACTGAGACCTAGACTGCCGTTCCGGCAATCGTGCGAACACACGATGAGCCGGTGCAACAACAAGCTTCAACCAAGCCGAAATGTCGTACGCCGAAGAAGTCTGTGTCTTCGCGAATGGGGACGCTTTGCTTTCTGGCGTCATGGCTTGCGGCCCCGCTGAAGAAAAACACGCAGCAAATTGGGAGGAAAAACCAGATGAAGTTGTTTAAGTATATGGCCATCCTGGCGTTCGCGACCGTTGCCCTTTTCACGGGCCCGGCAGCGGCCTGGGAGCCCACTAAACCGATTAAGATCATCGTCGGCTTTTCGCCTGGCGGCGGCACGGACATCGTTGCCCGCACCCTGCTTGCAGCATCGCAAGAGTTCTTTCCCGTACCGCTCGTTGTGGTGAACAAGCCGGGCGCCGGCGGCACTCTGGCGGCCGATTTCGTGTCCAAGGCGAAACCCGACGGCTACACTCTTCTCGTGGCCGGAGGCAGCGAGAGCACGTCGGTGCCGAACCACCGCAAGGTCAACTACAAGATCGAGGAGTTCGTTGGCGTCATTCGTCTGATACGCTCGCGGATCTTCATTGCCGTGCGGGCCGACAGTGACATCAAGTCGATTGACGACCTCAAGGCGAAGGCGAAGGCAAACCCCGGCAAGCTCTCCTACGGCACCTCGGGACAAGGTTCGATCCTGCACTCGGCCATGCTGTTGCTGGCGAAAGACCTTGACGTTGATCTGCGCCACGTTCCCTACAAGGGTGGCGCACCGGCAATGGCAGCGCTCCTGGGTGGGCACCTCGACATCACCATGGTCGGCGGACCGGAGGAAGCGCAGGCCCACCTTGCGGCCGGCAAGATTCGTCTCCTGGCACTGACGTCCGACAGCCGTTTTCCCGGTTTCAAAGACGTGCCAACACTGCAAGAGGTGGGAGTCGACGTCTACGTCGACAACATGAAAGGACTCGTCGCCCCCAAAGGCACACCGCCGGAAGTGGTGACCTACCTGCACGACAATTTCAAGAAAGGGCTCGACAGCAAGGTCTGGGAAAAGCTTGCTGCCAAACTGAAACTCGAAACCGGCTATCTGAGTGGCGAGGATTTCTCCGCCGCCATGCAGTCCATGTCGGGCAGCATCGGCAAGGCCGTCAAAGGCCTGTAGTCAGGCCGGTATCTTGGCGGCGATGACGGCACCTGCGGGTTTGGGGAGAGACAGGCGATGACCGACCGGTTGTTTGGAATCGTGGCGGGCGTCTTGTCTCTCCTCTTCCTGCTCGTCGCCGTGCCGTCGATCGCGGGAGACTGGCAAAGCGGTCCCGACGCACGGTACTTCACCGTCGGGCCGCGCCTGTTTCCCTACATTGCGGGGTGTCTTACCCTCATATTCTCAATCGGTATCGCACTGCGGCCCGCGCCGGACAGCCGTTTGAAGCTGTTCAACACATTCGAAGGCCGGATAAACGTGCTCATGGCGCTCGCGATTGCCCTTCTATTCGTGGTGCTGCTCAACGTGCTCGGATTTGTCGTTTCCGGTGTGCTTGCACTCGTTGCTTTCCTGATCGGTTTTGGAGAGCGGCGCTGGTACGTCGTCCTGCCGCTGGGTGTCGGCGTGCCGGTCTTCGTCAAGCTGGTCTTCACCCACGCCTTCGCGCTGGAGCTTCCCTCCGGCCTCATCGAGCTTCCAATCTGAGGCCGGTCATGGACGTCTTTCTCACAGCACTTCAATCCGTTTTCGACCCCCTGAACCTTCTCCTTCTCTTCGTTGCCACGCTCGGCGGGATCACCATTGGCGCGATCCCGGGATTGACCGTGACGATGGCCATCGCGCTGGCCGTCCCATTGACCCTCTGGATGGACACGACGTCGTCCATGATGCTGCTGCTCGGGCTTTACGGTTCCGGAATATACGGCGGCAGCGTTTCGGCGTGCCTGATCAACGCGCCGGGCACGCCCGCGGCGGCCGCGACGGGCCTTGACGGCTATGCCATGGCCAAACGGGGCAAGCCACTCAAGGCACTCCGCATTGCACTTTGGGCGTCCGTCTGCGGCGGTGTATTCAGTATTGTCCTGCTGGTCCTGATCGCGCCACAGCTTGCTGACTTCGCACTGCGTTTCGGACCTGCCGAGATTGCCGCCCTCCTCGTTTTCGCCCTGACGCTGATTGCGGTGCTGTCGGGAGGATCGATGCTCAAGGGCCTGTTCGCTGCAGCCTTGGGCATGTTGCTCGCGACCGTCGGTGCCGATCCCATGCTGTCCATTCCGCGCTTCACGTTCGACTTCAACGAACTTTTCGACGGCTTTGCCTTCATTCCGGTTCTGATTGGCTTGTTCGCGATTGCCGAGTTGTTCGAACAGGCGGAAAACCGGTTTCGCACGGGCACCGAATTGATTGACATTTCAGGCGGTGATCCGAAGGCAAACCGCATCACGCGCAAGGAAGTGAGAGCCTGCACCGTCCCTGTCCTTCGCTCAAGTGCGCTCGGATCCTTCGTCGGGATGCTTCCCGGACTGGGGGCGTCGGTTGCCGCATTCCTGGCTTACGCGGAGACGAAACGGACTTCGAAATCTCCGGAACGCTTCGGCAAGGGCACCGCGGAGGGCGTTGCATCGGCCGAGTCGGCCAACAATGCAGTGACGGGATCGGCGATGATCCCCATGTTGGCACTTGCAATTCCCGGCGATCCGCCGACTGCGATCCTGCTTGGCGCTCTGATGATCCAGGGGGTCACAACCGGTCCGATGATTTTTGTCAGCAACCCAGACGTCGTCTACACGATCTACATCGTCCTGTTCGTCGCGTTGGTGTTCATGACGGTGATCGCGTCGGTCGCGCTCAAGCCTATTTCGCAGGTGTTGCGCATCCCGAAGTCCATTCTCTTCCCGATCGTTCTCGTGATGTGCGTCGCAGGCAGCTTCGCCATCCGCGGGAACGTCTTCGACGTCTATGTCATGCTCGGCGCCGGTGTGCTCGGCTACGTGCTGCGCATGTTCGGGATTCCCGTGGCCCCTCTCCTTATCTCGTTCATTCTGACCGGTCCTTTCGAGGAGTCCCTGCGTCAGGCGCTGATCGGATCGGAAGGCAGTCTGCTGGTCTTCCTGGAGAAACCGATCGCCGCGTTCTTCCTCCTTCTCGCCCTGGTCATGGTCGCCTCGACGATCTGGCGCGAACGGAAAAGCGGCGCACTGAAACTCCCGCAAGCCAATTGAAGACATCACTCAAGTCCGCACAAGGAGCCGGTTCTATGACGGAAACTCACTCTGACACGCGCGTGGGATTCATCGGCCTCGGTGTCATGGGCAAATCCATGGCGCGCAACCTTCTCAAGGCCGGCTTCGCATTGACGGTTTTCAATCGCAGTCCGGCAAAGATGGACGAGCTTGTCTCTGAAGGTGCGAACGGCGCGCAATCACCGGGCGATGTGGCAAGCAACGCGAGCATCATCTTCCTCTGCCTGCCCGATACGCCTGATGTTGAGCGCGTCCTCTTTGGCGACGATGGCGTTGCGAACAGCGTTTCGGCGGGCACCACCGTCATCGACTGTTCGACCATCTCGGCGACGGCAACGCAGGACTTCGCATCCAGGCTGAAGGAAAAGGGCGTCGACATGATCGACTGCCCGGTGAGCGGCGGACCGGCCGGTGCGGAGAACGGCACGCTTTCGTGCATGCTTGGTGGATCGGCCGAAGCCATCGAGCGCGTGAAGCCGATGTTGAACGCGATTGGCGAGAAGTTCGTGCATGCCGGACCGTCGGGTTCGGGCCAGCTTGTCAAATCCTGCAACCAGCTGGTGATCTGCGCCACGATGATGGGCGTGGGCGAAGCCGTGGCGCTGTGCAAGCGTATGGGTGTTGATCCGCTCGCCATGCGCGAAGCGCTGCTCGGCGGTTCGGCGCAGAGCTTCGTGCTGGAGAACCATGGCAAGCGGTTGATCGATCAGACGCTCGATCCCGGGTTTCGCGCCGAACTGATGCTCAAGGACATGAAGCTTGCTCTCGGGACCGGACGCGATGCCGGTGTGTTTATCCCGGCGACGGCATTGGCGACGCAAATGCTGACCGCGCTGTGCCAGACCGGGCGCAACGGCCTCGACAGCGCCGCGGTCGGCCTCCTGTTTCAGGAGCTTTCAGGCGTCGAATGATCGAGGCAGTGTCAATGTGCGGCGTTGCGAAAGCCGTAAAGGCGTTCGGCGTTACGAGCGGCCACGGCGGCCCAGATCTCCTCTCCACACCATGCCCTGATCGATGCAAGCATGGCCGCATCGTCCGGCTTGTGGCCGGGGCGAAAGCGCGGATGCGGCCAGTTCGATCCCCAGATGAGTCTCTCCGGCGCAACCTCGATCATCGCCCTCACCCTTTTGGCCGCATAGACATAGATCGGCGACCCGTCCTCGGCGACCTCATAGGGCGCGGACAGTTTGATCCAGCACCGGCCCGACCGGAGCAGCCGCAGGAGCGACCGAAACGCGGGATGATCGACGCTGTCGCCGGGCGGCATCAGACCCATATGGTCGATCACAAACGGACATGGCAGGCCGGCGAGACGGCGCTCATAGTCCGGCAGCGAGGTTCCTGCAACCTGCACGACGACGTGCCAGCCGAGCGGCGCGATGTGGCGCGCGACGGGCTCCAGCTCTTCCATCGGCAGGCAGCCGGGAATGAAATCGTGGAAGCGGACACCGCGCATCCCGGCGGCGTCGAGACGCTCCAGCTCCGACGTCCCCGCCTCCGTTCCGATGATGCCTATGGCCCGCGCCTCGGCAGGATCGCGCGTCAGCGCATCGAGCAGACAGGCGTGATCGCGCCCATATGCGCTTGGCTGAACATAGACAGTACGCGAAATGCCAAGCGCGTTCCGCAGCATCACATAGTTCTCAAAC
Organism: Hyphomicrobiales bacterium; assembly: GCA_028280515.1. Classification (GTDB taxonomy): domain Bacteria; phylum Pseudomonadota; class Alphaproteobacteria; order Rhizobiales; family Methyloligellaceae; genus UBA2767. The sequence continues at coordinate 11,718 of JANQLP010000176.1, read as the reverse complement.
GCGGCTGCGGGCTCGAGGTCCGCGGCCGAAAAACGCGCCGGCGGCCCATACACATGCATATGCGTATCGCAAATGCCGGAGGCCGTTCCGCCGTCGTTCATCGTGTCACCACCCAGCATTGACAAGGAGTTCCCCCATGCCCGTCATCGAAAACGCCATGAAGAAGAAGCTCGAAGCCGGAAAGCCGGTGTTCTCTTTCAATCTGGTGATTTCCCGGTACGTCGCCACGCCGGGAATGGCCAGGGAATGCGGCTTCGACTGGCTGTTCATAGACACCGAACACAATACCATGGACCTCGACACGGTCTCCTCGATGTGCCTCGCCGCCCTGCCGCTCGGCATCACGCCGATCGTGCGTGTCGCCGGACATGAATCGCACCACGCCACGCGTGTCCTTGACGGAGGCGCACAAGGCGTTGTCGTGCCCCACGTGGACACGCCCGAGCAGGCCGAGGCGGTGGTGCGCAATTGCAAGTTTCCCCCGATCGGTTACCGCTCCATGACGGCGCCTGCACCCCAGCTCGGCTTTGAATCCATGTCCGCGCCCGATGCGATCGCCGCACTCAACGACACCACGTTCATCATCGTGATGGTCGAAACACCCGAAGCGGTCGAGAACGCCGGCGCCATCGCCGCTGTGCCGGGGGTCGACTGCGTGCTCATCGGCAGCAACGACCTGGCCGCGACCATGGGCATTCCCGGCGAACTCGGCCACGACAGGATCGCCGCCGCCTACGAGACAGTCATTGCCGCCTGCGGGAAGCACGACAAGTATCCCGGAATGGGCGGCATCTACGACCACGCTCTCATGGAAAAATACGTGACAATGGGCGCGCGTGTCTGCCAGGGCGGCGGAGACACCGCGCTGATGATGAGCGCGGGTAAGGAGCGGACAAGGTTCCTGAGCTCGCTCCAGGGCTGACGCTGGCCGGACCGGCGCCGATGTCCGCTCGTTGCCGGGAGCGGAGGCTCCCCGATAACGGGCATCTTTTTTTAATCGCTTCCACTTACGCGCCGTTGGCCGCACCGTACTTGTCTGTCGGCGGTGCGTGTGCCGGTGGAGTGTTCCTCGGGCCTTCCTTGAATTGCCCGATTCTCTGAACCGCCGCCGCGAACCGAGGCGTGGATTCCATTAGGTATGTCCAGCCCGTTGACTTGACATTCCGGCTGATAAGGCGCACTTGAACCACAAGACTTCTCGTGATCGCGCGACTCAACCCGGCTCACCGGGTGTTATTGTCTCGAGACAATTTTCAAATTTTTCCGTCAGTTCCAGATGCGCGTGGACGATGGCGACAAGGCCGGGGCCTGTCGCGCGTCATTGCGCGTTTGCATCCCGGTGCATAAGGAAAACCAAACGTGATAATGGATACATTCGCCGCCCTTGAACTTTCGGGGCGGCTTCTGCGCGCTCTTGAGGACGCGAACTACACAACGCCGACGCCCATCCAGGCGAAGGCCATACCGCTGCTTCTGGACGGATACGATCTGCTGGGGATCGCCCAGACCGGAACCGGCAAGACAGCGGCATTCACTCTGCCCTTGCTGCACAACCTTGAAGAAGACAACCAGCGTCCCCGCCCGCGCTGCGCGCGTGCACTGATCCTCGCCCCTACGCGGGAACTGGCGGTCCAAATTTCCGAGAGCATCAAGGTTTACGGACGGCACATGCGCATACGGCAAACCGTGGTCATGGGCGGCGTCGGCAAGCGCCCGCAGACAGATGCCCTGAAACGGGGCGTGGACATCTTGATCGCAACGCCGGGACGGCTGATCGATTTGCTGAATGGCGGTCACGTTGATCTCGGCACATGCGAATACCTGATCGTCGATGAGGCCGACCGCATGCTGGATATGGGTTTCATCCGGGATGTGCGCCGCATCGTCGCGAAGCTTCCCGATGAACGGCAGACTCTATTGTTTTCCGCAACAATGCCGGCAGAAATCGCCCGGCTCGCGCGAGAGATCCTGTTCGAACCCGAACGGGTGGAGATTACTGCCAGGAGCATTGCGGTGGACCGTATCGACCAGCATGTTCATCATCTCGATCGTGGCGCCAAGAGCACGCGCCTCAACCATCTTCTCAGAACCCCGGATTTCGAGCGGGTGATCGTGTTCACGCGCACCAAGCGGGGCGCGGACAGAGTGGTCAAGCAGCTGGGCCGCGGCGGTGTAACCGCCGAGGCGCTGCACGGCAACAAGTCCCAGAATGCCCGGCAACGCGCACTGGATAACTTCCGCGAAGGCCGCTCGCGCGTTCTCGTCGCCACCGACATCGCGGCCCGCGGCATCGACATCGACGGCGTCACGCACGTCATCAACTATGAGATGCCGAACGAACCGGAGAGTTACGTACACCGCATTGGCCGCACGGCACGCGCGGGCGCGGATGGCATCGCCATCTCGTTTTGCGATCCGAGCGAACGCAAGAACCTACGTTCCATCGAGCGGCTGATCAAACGGCCGCTGACAGTATCGGGAGAGAACATGCCCGGCGGCCAGCCGAGATTTCGCGCCGGAGCGCGCAACGGCGAAAGATCGCGCGGACGCGGAAGGCGGCGCGACGGCCATGCGCACTCCAGGTCGATGGTTTGAGGCTCAACCAAACAAACGCAAGGCGGCTCTGTGGCAGTAAAGACCGTCTTCTGCGACGAAGTCCACGAAAGGAATCAGATGCCACGTAAACCCAATTACAGGTTCGAACGCTCCCAGCGCAACAAAAGCAAAGCCGAAAAGAAAGCGGAACGGCTTGAAGCGAAAACGCGGAAATCTGATGCACGGAAGGCCGCCCGTGAGGGCCGCGACATGGATCAAGCTGATCCGGAAAACTAGCGGTCCGCATACGCCGACTTGCGATAGTCAGGCGTTTGTATTTCGTGCCCGAAACTAAGGACAGGAGAGGTAATCACTAACATGACAGGATCACCGCTATCACGCGCGAATTTGAAGCGGCAGAACGCACAGACCCGAAAGGAGCAGGTCCAGGCTGAACGCGAGGACGCCCGACAGCGCGAATTGGATCGAACCGCCACACTGCGGGCAAAGCGGCTCGCGAAAGAGCAAGCAGAGAAAGAAGTCGATCTGGACGTCGCTGACGACAAAGGTGCGGCGGAAGCTGATGACACGGGCTGGCCGTGGTGTTTTCCCCAACCACATCGTTTCTGACGAACGACATGACTGTCACAGCCCGCCACACGCCACAAAGGAAACACACATGACCCCGGCCATTCGCACTCGCGGCTGAGCCAAGTGCGTTGCCCCAATGCTCCTGCTCGCGCTCACAATCGCGGGCCCGGCAAACTTTAAGACAGGATCCGCAACTTTCGTTAGGGCGTCGGGAACCAACACAGCAGCGACGGCTATCACCTGTGGTCGGAGCGCCCGGCTTGTCGATGGTGCATGCACCACAATTCAGGTGCCCGAAAACGCGCACTCAACGAAACCACATTCAGACGGGGCTGGGACTGAAATTGGGGCTTCCGGGAAACGGAAAGCGCGTGCGTTGCCACGTCGGCCATCGGCGCGTCAGGCCGCGGCATGCGAGACTGTCGGGGCTTCGCCTCCGATTGTCGTTCGCACCATCAGGCGCTTCTCGGATGTGCTGGAGAACGGCGTCGCGCGATGGAGGACCGCGCGGTTGTCCCATAAGACCATATCGTGCGGCGACCACGGGTGTGAATAGATGAACTGCGGTTGCGTCGCGAAAGCCATCAACTCATCGATCAAGGCACGGCCTTCCGCTTCAGCCATGCCAACGACGCTCGCGCAATGCGCGCCGAGATACAGAGACTCAGATCCATCGGCATGTGTCAGGACCATAGCCTGTTTTACGGGTGGCAATGCACTTCGCTCCGCGTCGGTGACAAGGTCCGGGTCGATCTTGGCGCGACCGTAGGCATAGTCGTGAACCCCCACGAGGTCCCCGATACGTGCTTTCATCTCGTCGGAGAGTGCAGCGTAGACCGCACGCATCGAAATGTACTCCGTGTTGCCGCCAGCCGACGGGATAATGCGTGCCGACAGCATCGAGGCCTTCGCCGGGACCGGCTTGAACGAGCTGTCCGCATGCCACTGCTGGTTGGCCTTGTTGTTGAGTACCTGTCGGTCGCTCGGCGGGATGATCTCCCCATCGGACCCGATGTTCGTGAGCACGATGAGTTTGCTGCCGGCACCCGGCGTCCCGACCTTCGTTTCCTCCAGTTCTCCGAAATGCTCTGAAAACCGGATTTGCTGCTCGTCGGTGATATCCTGATTGCGGAAGACGAGTACACTGAAGTCCGCAAAGGCTCTGTCGATCTCGGTTAGCGTCTCCGGGGTTGGTTCCTGGCCCAGATTCAAGCCGATGACCTCAGCAGCAAACAATGGATGAAGGGGCTTAATCTCAAGCATCGGAAAACTCCCTGGTCTGTGGGCGCAAAACGATCTGTGATCGATCACTGTGTGTTGGGAAAATAAACAGCACTTGCACCGACCCGAAAAGCCGGAAATTCCGCAAAGTTTTTTCCCGAAAAACGGGAAAATAGTAATGCTTTGCGACAAGCAATGGCCGCTCAGTCAAGCTCGAAATTGACCGACAGAAGCGCCGCGACAAAGGCCTGAATCTTTCCCGGCACCCGATTACTGCGCCGATAAACAACGACAATCTCGTCGTCGAATCCCGCCGGCCATGCGTGGACAAATTCCAGGCAACGTTTCAACCGCCCTGCACCGAGTTCAGTGCTCACCATCCAGGCCGGCAAGAGCACAAGGCCCAGACCGCTAACCGCAGCATCGCGCAACACCTCGCCGTTCGTCGCCCTGAGCGGTCCATCGACCCTGATTTCCCGCCGTTGTGGCGATCCACCGTCCGTGTCTTCCTCGAATATCCACATGGCTGGCTCCAACGCACGGCGATAGGTCAGACAAGCGTGTTCCTTCAGGTCTTCAATGCAGCTTGGGGTACCGGCGGTCCTCAGATAATCGGGGCTCGCACAGAGGATGCGTGCGCCCGAGGCAAGGCGATGCGCCACGAGGGATTTTTCGGCCGGAACGCCCAAGCGGATAACCACGTCGTTCCCGTCACCAGGCGCAATTCCTGTGCGCTCGGTCAGTTCAAGGTCGACGGACAGCTTCGGATATTCGCGCAGAAAACCGGAGAGCATCGGGGTCACGTGCATCATCCCGAAAGATCGCCGCGCCAAAACGCGCAAGACGCCGGACGGCTCATCATCACTTTCCGATGCCGCGCGCAGCGCAGCCGACAGGTCCTGAAGCGGTTCCCTGATCCGGGCATAGAGCCGTTGTCCCGCCTCGGTAGGGGCGAGCGAGCGCGTCGTGCGATCGATAAGCACGGCATTCAAATCCGCCTCAAGATCCTGGATGCGCCGCGAGCCGGTGGTTGTCGAAAGCCCGTGCGCTCGGGAACCAGCGGTGATCGAACCCAATTCGATGATGGAGGCAAACAGTCTCAGCGACGAAAGGCGGTCAGTCATCTTCAATGCTACGAGTGAACCTAAGGCAGTTTCGCATCGTGGTGATGGGTTTCCTCCTAGTCTAAGCCGGGTCCCGGACGCCAGCCAATTCGATACCTTCTCGCTCTTGAGCAGACCAGTTGCATGAATACCGGGTACCACCTCGCCCTCCGCTAACGCCACCTGGCGCCTTCATGACGGCCGAACTGCATCAACGCAGGGTTCCTCTGATGCCTGAGTGGACATATATTGCGCACGCGACACTGTAACTGTCTGATTTATAGAAATTTTTCATCCACTCCACCATCGGCCCGACGAGCGGCGCACGCGGTTACGTATTCTTGGTTAGCAATCGGCTCTCGGTCCTGCTTCAGACATTTTCTCTGGCCACATCGACAGGTTGGGAGGCCTGCCCACCCATCAGAATCGCCAGTGACAGCATCATTGTCACCACCTCTTGTTGCAAATAATTCTTAAAAGCATTGACTTTTGCAAATGGTTCGCAATATTTAATGTGACCCGGTGATGGGTTCGACCTCAGAGTGACCTGTATGGAGCTGTTTCAATGACACTGACAAAAAGAACATTTCTTGCGGCTCTCGTAGCCTTGAGCATGGCGTTGTCCGCCGGAATTGCGACCGCGCGCGACAAAATCGACGTCGTCGCTACCACCGGGATGATCGCCGATGCGGCAAAACAAGTGGGTGGAGACCTGGTCGAAGTGAAAGGGCTCATGGGCCCGGGGGTGGACCCGCACGCTTATCGCCAGACCCGGACTGACATCGTCGCACTGTCCAATGCCGACCTCGTGCTGTGGAATGGTCTCTATCTCGAAGCGCAGATGGAGGACTTCTTCAAGGAACTTGGCAAGACGAAGAACGTCGTTGCCGTCGCCGAAGCCGTGCCACAGAATTTGCTGATTGGCTCGGAGGACTACGAGGGTCGCTTCGACCCGCACCTTTGGATGAACCCGAACCTCTGGGCGCGCGTCGTCGTCAACGTCCGTGATGCGATGATCAAGGTGCGGCCTGAGGCGAAGGAGGCCTTCACCGCCAACGCCAAGGCCTATCTCGACAAGATCCGGAAACTGTCCCGTTACACAAACGAGACCTTGTCTTCGGTCCCGACCGAGAGCCGCGTCGTCCTGTCGGCGCATGACGCGTTCAACTACTTCGGTAGTGCCTACGGCTTCGAGGTCGTTGGCATCCAGGGTATCTCAACCGAAAGCGAAGCGGGACTGAAACGCATCGGCGAACTCGTCGACATGCTGGTTAAACGCAACATCAAGGCTGTCTTCGTCGAAACGTCCGTCTCCGATCGCAACATTCGCGCGCTGATCGAGGGCGCCGCGGCCAAGGGCCATGAGGTGAAGATCGGTGGCGAGCTGTTCTCCGATGCGATGGGCGAGCCCGGCACGTATGAAGGTACCTACCTCGGCATGATCGACCATAACGCCACGACCATTACGCGCGCGCTTGGGGGTCAAGCGCCGGAGAAGGGCATGCAGGACAAACTGTCCTGAGGTTTACATTCGGCACCGACACGCAAATCGGTGGCGTGGCCCGCTTTTGGGGGCGGGTCACGTTTCTTGCAGAAGAAAGGACGTTACTTTGGTCAACGCCGCTCTCGATCTCGCCGCCACCGATGGACAAACGGTCTCCCGGCCCGCACCGGAGACCAGCCCGCTCGCGGTCCGCGGGCTGACCGTCTCCTACGGCGAGAAGCCCGCTATCTTCTCGGTTGATGCGACCTTCCCGGCCAATGCTATGGCGGCGATCATCGGGCCCAATGGCGCTGGCAAGTCGACGCTTCTCAAGGCAGCACTTGGGGTTATCCCACGCCTCTCCGGCGAGGTGGCGGTTTTCGGCAAACCCGTGGAATCCGCGCGCGACCGGATTGCCTATGTGCCGCAGCGCGCAAGTGTCGACTGGGATTTTCCAACCACTGTGATCGATGTGGTCATGATGGGGTTGTATCGCCGCGTCGGCCTTTTGGGCCGCCTCACGCAATCCCTGCACGCGCAGGCACAGGAGTGCCTCGACCGGGTGGGGATGGCGGATTTCACGCATCGCCAGATCGGCCAATTGTCCGGCGGCCAGCAGCAGCGGGTTTTTCTTGCCCGGGCATTGGCCCAGGACGCCGACCTTTACCTTCTCGATGAGCCCTTTGCCGGGGTGGACGCAGCCACGGAACGCGCGATTATCGACGTTCTGAAGTCACTCAAAGCGGCGGGCAAGGCCCTCATCAGCGTGCACCACGACCTCGCGACCGTGACGGATTATTTCGACCATGTCTTCCTCATCAACGTCCGCAAGATCGCCGAGGGGCCCGTGCAGACGACCTTCACGGGCGAGAACCTGAATGCCGCCTATGGCGGTCGCCTCGCCGCAACGCATATCGACCAGCTGCAATTGGCGGCGGGCGCGTGACGTCCTTTGTTGACGCGCTGCTCCTGAACGCGGGCTACAACGCCGCGCTCGTTGGTATCGGCGCGGCACTTCTCGGCTTTGCCGCCGGCGCCTCCGGCACGTTCCTGTTTCTCCGCAAACGCGCGCTCGTTTCCGATGCGATCGCCCATGCGACGCTGCCCGGCGTCGGGCTCGCCTTCATCGTCATGGTGATGCTTGGCGGCGACGGGCGAAATCTGCTGGGCCTTCTCGCCGGCTCTGCGATCACGGCATGGATTGGCCTGCTGATTGTCGAATGGATGGCGCGGCGCACCCGGCTGAGCGAGGACGCCGCCATCGGCGCTGTGCTCTCGGTGTTCTTCGGCGCCGGCATCGTGCTGCTGACCGTCATTCAGACCATGAGTGCGGGCCGGCAGGCGGGACTTGAGAGTTTCCTGCTCGGGTCGACCGCGGGAATGCTGTTCCAGGACGCAGTCATCATCGCAATCGGCGGCACGCTGGCCGTCCTGGCGACATGGGCGCTGCGCCGTCCGATGACGCTCGTTGCTTTTGATCCGGAATACGCCGCCGCCTCCGGTTATGACGTGCGCCTGATTGATTTGGCGATGATGGGTCTTGTGATGGCTGTCACGGTCATCGGATTGAAGGTCGTCGGGCTCATCCTGATCGTCGCCATGCTCATCATACCGCCTGTCACGGCACGGTTCTGGACCGAGCGCAGCAATAATCTGATCTGGTATGCCGGCATTCTCGGCGCTGTCTCAGGCTATATCGGCGCAGCCATTTCGGCGGCCGCGCCCGCCGTTCCCACAGGCCCCATTATCGTGCTGGTCGCCGCCGCCCTGTTCCTGTTCGCGCTCCTTTTCGCGCCGGCGCGCGGCGTTGCCGCCGCGGTGATCCGCCACCGCCGCTTCCAGAAGCGCGTGCACCGCAGACAAGGACTTCTCGCCCTCGCCCGTTCCGAACCGATCCTTGACGATCTGACGCTGAAGGTCTTGCGCGCCGAAGGCCTGATCCGTCCCGACGGCGTGGCGACCGACGCCGGCCGTGCGGCAGCCGCCAAGATCGCCCGCGACGAACATCGCTGGGACACCGCCCGGGAAATGCACCAGGACGCCGGACTGACGGGCCGCTATGACGGGCTCACGCCGATAGAGCAGGTTTTCACACCGGACGAGATTGCGGAATTCGACCGGCGGATCGGCGGCCCCAAACCCGTGGAAGGACCGGGCTGATGGGTAGTGAGTTCGTCCAACTCTCTTTAACGCCGCTGTTGATCGGCATTTTCGCGTCGGTCGCGTGTGCCCTGCCCGGCAACTTTCTGATCCTGCGCCGTCAGGCGCTCATCGGCGACGCCATCAGCCATGTGGTGCTGCCGGGAATCGTCGTGGCCTTTCTGGTGACCGGTGTCGTCGCTGCGATCCCGATGCTGATTGGCGCAGCAGGCGCCGCAGTCGTCGCGGTTATTCTGATCGAGGCCATCAAGCGGCTTGGGCGGATCGAGCCCGGCGCGGCAATGGGCGTCACATTCACAACGCTGTTCGCCGCGGGTGTGCTTCTCCTCGAGCAGTCCGATACATCGACGGTGCACCTGGATGTCGAACACGCGCTGATGGGCAACCTGGAATCGCTTATCTGGTTCAAGGCGCAAGGGTGGCACTCACTCCTTGATCCGGTCGCGCTTGCCGCGCTGCCGCATGAATTGGGGCGCATTGCGGTGGTCTGTGCGGCCATGATTGTGCTGACCGTGATCTTCTGGCGCTGGCTGAAGATCTCGACCTTCGACGAAGGCTTCGCAGAGGCACTCGGCCTGCCGACGTCCGCAATAGGTCTCGGCCTCGTGATCGCCGCAGCAGTCGCCGCGGTGGCGGCATTCGACGCGGTGGGCTCGATTATCGTCATTGCGATGTTCATATGCCCGCCCGCGGCCGCCCGGTTGATGACGAACCAGCTCAAGGCCCAGGTTCTTTGGAGTGTTGTTTTCGCCGTATTGTCCGCAGTGCTCGGATACGTCTTTGCAGGATATGGCCCCCTCTGGTTCGGCGGCGAAAACGCCGTAAGCGCGGCGGGCATGATAGCGGCGGTGTCCGGTCTTATCCTGGCCCTCGCCTGCCTGTTCGCGCCGCATCGCACCCGCATCGGTGTGGCAAAAGAGGAAGCAACCGCTTAAGCGTTCCAGGCCAATGTCGCATTTCGGCGGACAAAGACTGTAGGCGGGATGGACTGCGCCTGTGGCACGAGTGAGAAGGTCCGATGGCGAAGTGGTTTCATATAACTGAATCGATTCTAAAGCGGCACGGGCTGCGGGTGACACCGCGGAGGCTGGCCATTGGCTCTCTTCTGTCAGGGCCCCGCCGTCATGTCGAGGCGCAGGCGCTGTTCGAAGAGGCCCGCGACGCCGGATTGAAGGTGTCACTGGCCACTGTTTACAACACCTTGCGCGACTTTGAGCGTGTTGGCCTCATTCGCCGGATCGCATTGCCTGGAGAGCGCATGTGGTTTGACACCGACAGGGGCGATCACCGCCATTTCTATATAGAGAGCGAAAACCGTGTCATCGACTTTGAAGACCAGTCGCAGCCACCCGGGATCGTACCGTCCGCTCCGGACGGCTACAGGATCACGCGAATTGATATGATTGCCCATCTCGAAAAGCGTGATCGAGATCTCTGAACGGCTGCGCGAGCCGGCCCTTCACACTGCGTAGTGGGCAGTGGGCAGCGGGCAATTGAGCATGCAATGACCTAGCCAGTCACATCCCCGACCAGTTCCGTGTCCGACTCTGGATCGGCATTGGGACCGCGTCTGGCTGCATCTTCCGCGTCGAGTTCTTCCAGCACAAGCTGTGTCGCCCGGTTGATATCGTCCACAATGGCCTGCTGCGCCGTTTCGGGGTCTTGCCGGCGAAGGGCGGCGATGAAGTCGCGATGCGGGAGTTTCTCGGGTGACATTCCATAGACGTTCTTGCCGGAAATCCTGGTCAGCGCGGGTCCGGAGCGTGTCCACAGCGTTTCCGCAATCTCGCTGGCGATGGGCATTTTGGCGAGAGAGATTATCCGCTTGTGAAACTTCTGATTGATCCTCAAGACTTCAGCGTAGTTTTTCTTCGACCGGGCCTTGTCCTCCGCATCCTGCAATTCCTCGAACGCCTTCGCGTCCTCGGGGCTGGCGTTCTCAACGGCCTTCCGAGCCGCGAGGCCTTCAAGCTGGCATCTTATGAGAGCAATTTCCCGGATGGCGTTGTGGCTCAGTTGCGGGACCAGCACGGAATAGTTCGGCCGGTATTCAAGCGCGCCGGAGGAAACGAGGCGGTTGATCGCTTCCCTGACCGGGGTCGCGCTTACGCCGAAACGCGCCGCTAGGTCGCTGATCTTGATCCTGTCGCCGGGACTGTATTGTCCTCCCGCGAGCTCGGTCCTGAGCATGCGATAGACCCGGTCAGAGAGAGGCTCGTGTTCCAGCTTATCCATGAGACCCCATCCGGACAGACCAGGCGAAGCTGCGCGTGTTGACGTGTACAACCCGGCCAGCGCCGCCATCTCTCAGAGTGTTACCCCGCGGCAGGTCTGAAGTCATCTGCATGATCTCAACCTCTTCTGCGGAGGATAGCCGGATTGCGATTTCTGCCTAGAGCAAAATCCGATTAGGTTGACTCACCCTGTTTCAACCTAATCGGATAAATTTGCTCCATATCTTTAAGTGTTAGAGCATCTTTATGCGTTCGGATTTCGCGACGGAACGCGTCAATCTGAACGCATGATGCTCTAGGCTGAATCGACATTCATCGCATCCAGAGCAGTGCTGCCGCGAGATGCAGGAAGCTCAAGAAGTACAGGGCCCTCCGGTCGAAGCGTGTGGCG
>JANQLP010000175.1 GCA_028280515.1 Hyphomicrobiales bacterium | reverse complement strand
GCCTTCGTTCAACGGCAGCACGCCGTCGGAAATGAGGAACGCCGATGCGCGCAGGTGATCGGCGATCACCCGGTGGCTCGCCTTGTGCTCGCCTTTCGCCTCGACACCGGTCTCATCTTCCGATGCCGCGATCAGCGCGGTGAACAGATCGATCTCGTAATTGTCGTGGGTGCCCTGCAAAACGGCCGAGATCCGTTCCAGCCCCATGCCGGTGTCGATCGACGGCTTGGGAAGGTCGATCCGCTCTTCCGGCGTCACCTGCTCGTACTGCATGAACACCAGATTCCAGATCTCGATGAACCGGTCGCCGTCCTCGTCCGGCGATCCCGGAGGACCACCGGCAATATGCTCGCCGTGATCGAAGAAGATCTCCGAGCACGGCCCGCAGGGACCCGTATCACCCATAGCCCAGAAATTGTCGGACGTGGCAATGCGCAGGATTCTCTCCTCCGGCAGGCCGGCGATCTTCTTCCAAAGGTCGAACGCCTGATCGTCCTCGGCATAAACGGTAACAAGGAGACGCTTCGGATCGAGCCCGAAATCCTTGGTGCACAGGTTCCAGGCGAGCTCGATCGCCAGATCCTTGAAATAGTCGCCGAAGGAGAAATTCCCCAGCATCTCGAAAAACGTGTGGTGGCGTGCCGTATAGCCGACATTGTCGAGGTCGTTGTGCTTGCCGCCGGCGCGCACGCACTTCTGGCTGGTGACCGCCCGGTCGTAGGGACGGGCCTCCGCGCCGGTGAACACGTTCTTGAACTGCACCATGCCCGCATTGGTGAACAGCAACGTCGGATCGTTGCGAGGGACGAGCGGACTTGAATCGACGATCTCGTGGCCATGGCGCGCGAAGTAGTCGAGGAAGTGTTTGCGAATCTCGTTGACGCCGGTCATATGCGTGAAATGCCTGAATTCAGTGGGGTGACGCAAGCCCTGATCATTGCCGCGTCACGGATCACGCCGGTTTTAAAGTTGCCGGGAACCCCTGTCCAGCGATGCCGGTCTCTGCCCGATTCCGCGCACAGTGATGACCGAGCCGTACAGACACGAAAAAACCCGGGCACGTGGGGGCGTGCCCGGGATCCTTGCGTGAGAGGGTCTGATGCGTGTGGGGTTGGGGTCCGACCCTCTTTGGGGGAGCTTGGAGTAAGCCCTGAAAATCCTCAGGCCGCGCTCTAACCGGTCTTGGCCTCCGGCTCGTCCTTGGGCGGTTCCGCGGCGCCGGAGAGTTTCTCCACATTCGACGCGTCATCTTTGGAGGCGTCATCGGCCTCACCGTCCGCCTCGTCCAGTTCCGCCTCGTCGAACTCGTCGGCCACGAGGCCCGCGTCGGCGCGAATCTTGTGCTCGATCTCGTCGGCAAACTCGGTGTTTTCCTTCAGGAAGTTCTTGGCGTTCTCGCGGCCCTGCCCGATGCGGGTGGAATCGTAGGAGTACCAAGAGCCGGACTTCTCGACGACGTTGGCCTTGACGCCGAGATCGAGCAGTTCGCCGGTTTTGGAGATACCCTCGCCATACATGATGTCGAACTCGACCTGGCGGAACGGCGGCGCGACCTTGTTCTTGACCACCTTGACCCGCGTCTGGTTGCCGACGACCTCGTCGCGTTCCTTGATCTGGCCGATGCGGCGGATGTCGAGGCGCACCGAGGCATAGAACTTCAGCGCATTGCCGCCCGACGTGGTTTCGGGCGAGCCGAACATCACGCCGATCTTCATGCGGATCTGGTTGATGAAAATGACCATGCAGCGCGACTTGGAAATCGACGCGGTCAGCTTGCGCAGCGCCTGGCTCATGAGCCGCGCCTGAAGGCCGGGAAGCGAATCGCCCATTTCGCCTTCCAGTTCCGCGCGCGGGGTGAGCGCGGCGACCGAGTCGATCACCAGCACGTCGATGGCGCCGGAGCGCACCAGTGTGTCCGCGATTTCGAGCGCCTGCTCGCCGGTGTCCGGCTGGGAAATCAGCAAATCCTCGACATTAACGCCGAGCTTTTTGGCGTAGACCGGGTCGAGCGCGTGCTCCGCGTCGACGAAGGCGCACACGCCGCCGCCCTTTTGCGCCTCGGCCACCGTGTGCAGCGCCAGCGTGGTCTTGCCGGAGGATTCCGGTCCGTAAATCTCGACGATGCGCCCGCGCGGCAGCCCGCCGATGCCGAGCGCCATGTCGAGGCCGAGAGAGCCGGTTGAGATCGCCTCCACCTCGACGAGCGGGTCACCCTGTCCCAGCCTCATGACCGAGCCCTTGCCGAACGATCGTTCGATCTGTGCCAGTGCGGCGGACAGTGCCTTTTCCTTGTCCATATTGTCTCCCTCGACGAGGCGGAGTGCCGGTTCTGTCATTGGTCCCTCTCCTTATTCCACAGGTTGCGCCGTACTGGCAATTTGATCGCGCCGGGGCGGCGTCCGAGCTTCAATGTACATATTTTGTTCTAATTTGCAAGAGAGACCTTAATAAACTGATAACATAGAATTTTTCAAACTATGTTCCGCTTGTGTTCAAGAAATTTCAGCAGAAGGGCAGCGTGTCCACCTTTGTAGACCTCCGGTTCCGAAAGGCCGAATCTCTCCCGCGGAACAGACCGGAAACACATAGCCGCCACCCCTCGATCAGCGCCATCGCCACTTCCTTGAAGTCAGAGATCGCCAGATCGGGTTGGTGCGCGAATTCGCTGAAGGGAACCTTGCACCGAACGATGGGGCCGCGCGCGTGCCAGGAATTCTGTAAACTGTCACCGCAATTCTTGCTAGAGGAAGAAAATCTCCACCTTTGGAAATTGCGATGAAGACCCTTGAACTTGTTTGCTGTGCGAAAAGCCGCCGTAGATAAGGCGAAAGATCGCCTTGCAAGCGCCAAGGCGCGGCTGAAGGACTTGGAAGCATCCAAGGACTATGGCAGCGCGCGGCGCAGTTGGTACGATTTTCTGCTTCCCAGCAATTCTGTTTTTCAATTCTTGAACAGGGTGCAAAGGGCTTTGATCAAAGCCAAAATTGGTTTGGAAAAAAGAAACGGGCGCGCAAAACCGATCCACTATTGCGTTACCTTCAACACGCGCGAAATGCCGACGAACACGACGTTCCCTCAGTCACGGAGCTCGACCGGCAGAAGGTTGTCTTCCTAGAAGATGGAAATCCAATCGCAGCAATCGAGGACATGATCGGCAATACGGGCACGTTCAGCCACGCATCCGATCAATCACCAGACATGACAAAAGTCACAGGCATGAGAATTTATCCCAACCGTGCCAAGCTGATCCGCGTCAAAGACCGAGGGGTTGTGTATGATCCGCCAACTGAGCATCTCGGATCAACGATCGACGATGTTTCGCCAATAGTAGTGGCCGGACTGATGTTGGAATACATTGCCGCAATGGTCCATGAAGCGGAGGCACTTATCTCGGACTGACCCCTTTTGGCCTTCAGAATCGAGTGGTCGCCAATTGACCTCAATAACAAATGTACGCTCCCCCTATCTCCGCATTCTCAGAGCTAGGGTTTAGTGCTTGAAATAGTGGTCAGCGTCGAATCTCGGTAAGATCGAACATGGCTAGAACTCAGCGGCTAGTGAGCCATTCGGTTGATGGAGGCAAAACTGATGAACCAACGCAACTTTGATTATTCTTTTATAGTCCGCCGTGACTTGCCCCCAGACGCGTCCCCCGAGTGTCGTCGCCTTGCCGTAAAAGCGAGGAGTCCAGACAACGCAAAGACCTTGGCGAGCATGTTTGCCGGCAAAGACTGGCGATTGGGGCATCCAAGACCACTCCCAGCCGCAGACTCAGCTGAACTATCACTGGGGTCCCGCGAAGTGCGGGACATTTCTTTGTAGAATCGGCTTTTTTTTTGGATTCTTTCTTCGCCCCTACCCTGGTCACCGTGCTTCCATCAAGTCCCGGACAGCGACCACACCGTGCCTTGATGGCCTGTAAGTGTATGTCAGCCTTGGCGTGCTTGCCGCGGCCGATGAGGACATGCTGGGCGGCGTGAATGTAAGCACCCGAACCAACCTCGTGACATAGCAGCCGGATGCAAACTCCCACCCGCCACCGGCCCGAGGCAGATATTTCTTCGCATCCAGAAAGCGGCTATACCAGCATCGTTCCAAGAGCCCGCACGACAAATGGTGGGATTGAGATGAGCGAAAGGTGCGGCGGCTCGATCGGTTCGTGTCTTCTCCAAGGTAGGGTTTGATTGATGCTCGAGGCCTGGTTGTCTGTCGGTTACATCGTCTTGCTTGCGATCGTCGTGCTCGCCTACGTCCTGTGGCGCAAGGAGAGTCACATCCTGGCCATCGCCGCGCTCGCGGTGGGTGTTCCCCTCTGGTTCGGATGGGAATATGCACGTCCGACATGGACGACGGGCGTGGTCACGGGCACGGAGGTGCGCCGCAGCGATCCCGATGCCCAGGGGAAGACGACCGACGACCAGTATATCTACATGCGCAACCGCGCCGACCGGGGCCTGGAGCTCAACAACGAGGACTCCTGGTGGTGGTTGAAACGCAACAGCGAGAGGGCATTCAATGACGCCAAGACCGCCCAGTCCCGCAACACGGAAATGACCCTGATGTGGAACGGGTGGCGCTCCACCCTGTTCAGCTGGTACCCCAACCTGATCTCCATCGGCCAGGCCGGCTCCTGGCCGTGGTGGTCGTGGCGGACCATCATCTTCTATGCAGGCTCGCTCGCACTCTGGCTCGGCTATTTCTACGCCTTCAT
Source organism: Hyphomicrobiales bacterium (assembly GCA_028280515.1). Taxonomy (GTDB): domain Bacteria; phylum Pseudomonadota; class Alphaproteobacteria; order Rhizobiales; family Methyloligellaceae; genus UBA2767. The sequence continues at coordinate 19,373 of JANQLP010000175.1, read as the reverse complement.
CAGGCTGCGCGCAGCGACCGCGTCGCGCGGCGACGCCGACTCCAGCAAACAATCCTGACCCGACTCAAGGGGCGCCCGAATTGCCCGGCGATGGCCAAAGACGGCATATTTCAGTTATTCTAACTGCCCTCTTTAGATTTTCTGCCTTACCGATCCGGAGTGTTTGCGATGGCGCGGGAGCCAAGTTTGAACGGATTTGTGCACTTCGAGGCGGTTGCGCGTCGCGGCACCCTGACCAAGGCGGCCGATGAGCTGTCGGTCTCCCCTTCCGCCATCAGCCAGCAGATCAAGCTGCTCGAGCAACAGCTCGGCCTGAAGCTCTTTCGGCGCGTGGGGCGCAAGCTCAGTCTGACGCTCGAGGGCGAGCAGCTGTTTCAGGCAAGCTCCGTCGCGCTCAGGACGCTCCGCGATGCCCGCAGCCATCTCGGGATGACCCACGAATCGCGGCGGCTCAATCTCCGGGTCGCGCCGAGCTTCGGCGTACGGTGGCTCGGGCCCCGCCTGTCCTCTTTCCTGGCGACGAACCCGGCATGGGACATCCGCGTGGACGCCGCCCCGGACCCGACGGATTTCGACCGCGAGGTGATGGACCTCGATATCCGCTACGGTCTGGGGAACTGGGCCGGCTACCACTCGGTGCCGATCCTGCCGGATCTGGTGCTTCCGCTCTGCAGTCCTGAATATCGCGACAGACTCATCGCCGACGTCGGCGACCCGGTCGAAGCCCTGCAGACCGCCAAACTCATCGACAGCGCCCGTGCCCTGTGCCAGTGGGACTACTGGCTGGCCCGTCAGGGCATTTCGGACGCCAACAACAGCAAGTCGGTCCTGATCGACCGTTCCTCCATGGCCATCCAGCTCGCGGTCGACGGCATCGGCGTGGTGCTGGAATCGATCACCCTCGCGGCCCAGGAGATGCAGGACCGTGCGCTTGTACCCTTGACGCCCGAGCTCGGTATCATCTCGTTTCCCGCCTACTGGATGGTGTGCCCGAACCGCTATGTCCGCCGCCGGGCCATCAGCATGTTCATGGACTGGCTAGTCGCCGCCGCCGAGGACCACAACCGCGAAGTCGAGCACCTGATGCGAACCTACGGCCTGAGTGTTCTGGAGATCAACGGACTGTCCGAACTCGTCGCCAGCGAGATCAGTACAGGGTGAAGGCCGGGAAATAGCTGATCAGCGCCAGAACGATGATCGAGACAAGGTAGAACGGCCAAAGCGCGAGAACGACGCTGCCGATCGAGGTGCGAGCGATGGTCGCGGAGATGAAGAGGGTCGTGCCTACGGGGGGCGTATACAGCCCGATCGCCAGATTGATCACCATCATCAGACCGAGCTGGACCGGATCCATGCCGATGGCCGCGCCAATGCCAGCGAAGAGTGGCCCCAACAGCAACATGGCGGCCGGAAGATCGAGAACCGTGCCAACGACCAGCATGATGGCGTTCATCGACAGAATGACCATCCAGCTGTCCGACATGCTGCCGACCATCCAGTCGGCCAACCTTTGCGGCACCCGTTCAAGCGTCAGAATCCACTGAACGACGGAAGACGCCATGATGATCAGCAACACCGCGCCGGTCATGATCGCCGTCTGTATCATCGCATTGAGGATCGTTCGCAGTGTGAGGTCGCGGTAGACGAACCCTCCGACCAGAAGAGCATAGGCAACCGCCATGACGCTGACTTCCGTCGGCGTTGCAATGCCGAAACGCAACGTACCGATCACGAATACCGGCATGGCGAGTGCCGGCAGGGCCTTCAGCGCATCCCAGCCCCAGGCGCGAAAACCGCCCTCCGCAGGTGAAGTCGGCAACGCCCGCCACCGCGCGGACAGCCAGCATGCCGCCAGAAGCCCCGCGCCCAGCATGACGCCCGGCACGATGCCGGCCACGAACAGATCGATGATCGATGTGGACGTGACCAGTCCGTACAGGATCAAAGGGATCGACGGCGGAATGAGCAGGGAGACCGTCGACGAAGACGCATTGATCGCGGCCGCGAAGTCGGGCGGATAGCCTTCCTTTTTCTGCACCGGGATGAGCGCATTGCCGAGCGCGGACGCGTCCGCCACGGCAGAACCGGATACGCCGCCGAACATGACCGAGCCCAGAATCGACACCTGTCCCATGCCGCCGCGAAACCGTCCGACGAGCAGTTTCGCAAAATGGATGAGATAGACTCCGAAACGCCCGGACATCATCAGGCTGCCGGCCAGAATAAAAAACGGGATCGCCAGCATGGGAAAGCTCTGGGTCGGCGTGTAGAGGCGCTGGGCGATGACGGCGAGGGGTTTGCCGTCGACATAGAGCGCGACGCCGGCGCCGCCCAGCAACGCTATGGCCACCGGCGCCGACAGCAGCAGCAAAATCGCGAACACCCATGCGACGATGACCGACATGATGCCCCTCAGCTGAACCTGGCTTCGGCGTCATCGACTTCCAGGTAGCCGGCACCACGGACCAGGTGCACCAGATCGATGGTGGCGATGATCGCGATCATGGCGAAGCAATAGATCAGGCTCGAAACGCCGTAGACCTGCGTGATACCGGTCTCGGCGAGCCTTGTGTACTGCGACGAACTCAGAATCGGTCCCGATGTCCAGATGACGCCGATCGAAACGAGAATCATCGCGAGTTGAACGATCATCCCGATGATGCGGCGCGGCGTGGCGGACAGCAGATTGATCAGCAGCGCGACCTGGATGTTGCGGCCGAACACGGTGGCAATGACGACCGCGCTGGCAACGGACCATGGAAACAGGATCGCTGGAATCTCATAGGCCCATGCAATCCCCTGTTCGAAAATGTAGCGGAGAACGACATTGACGAAGATGGCGGCGAACAGGGACGTGACGGTGGAGACGAAGATGCTGACGGCAATCCAGTAGACGAGGCCGCGAAGCCTCGCCAGAAATGAGTCAACGGGGCGCGAACGCCCCGTTGAATCCCGTGTGCGTTCCGTCAATTCAGGACATCCTAGTTTTCACGGAGAAGCTTGATCACGTCTCCGTGTTTCTCGGCGTATTTGTCATAGACGCCGGCGGTCGCCTTTGCGAACGCCTCCTGATCCACATCCAGGAATTTGGCGCCCTCCTTCTCCATCTTGGCGCGAAGGACCTGATTGTCCAGATGGCTGCGGCCGCGCTGATACCAGCCCGCCTGCTTGACGGCGTCGGAAACGCAATTGCGGTTGGACTCGGAAAGCCCTTTCCACCAGGCCAGGCCGGCGATCACCGGTGTGGACTCATATTTGTGTCCCGACATGGTGATGTAGGGCGTGATCTTGTGAAGCTTTGCGGAGTAGATGTTGGTCAGGGGGTTTTCCTGGCCTTCGAAGGCACCGGAACGCAGCGCCGTCGGCAATTCAGACCATGCCAGAGGCGCCGGGTTCGCACCAAGCTCGTTGAACATCGCGAGCGTCACTTCATCCGGAGGCGTGCGGATTTTCATGCCCTTGATCGCGGCAGGGTCCTTGATGTGCTTCTTGACATGGGTGACGTTGCGAATGCCGTTGTCCCACCAGCCGACGACCTTCATGCCTTTTGTCTGGGCCTTCGTGTCAATCAAATCACCGACTTTCCCGTCAAGCTTCTGCCAGGCGTCGGGGAGACTTGCAAACAGGAAGGGCAAACCAAGCATGCCCACTTCCGGCACGATCTGGGCCATGGCGCCTTGAGAGTTCGCGGTCATCTGAATAACACCCGACTGCGCCGAGACGAGCATTTCCGCATCGTCGCCCATGGTCGCGGACGGTGCGACATTCACCGTAAGCGCCCCGTTCGTGCAGCTCTTCACGAGGTCCGCGAAGAGATTTGCGGCATCGTATCGCGGGTTGCCCGCATTGGCCCCGTGGGCGAGGACAAACTCTGCGGCGCTGGCGGGAGCGCTGATGCCGATTGCAAGCGCGGCTGCCGCCGCCGTCAATTTCAGTCTGATCTTCATTTTTTCCTCCCTTGTTGGAAACGCAAACTGCCACCTAGTGAATGAGCGAACCTCCATTCACATCCACTTCCGAGCCGGTCACGTAGGCGGACAGGTTCGACGCCAGGAACAGACAGCACCCGGCAACGTCCTCGGCCTCGCCCGCGCGGCCCATCGGTATGTCTTTCAGGATGCTCCGGTGCATTTCCTCGGTCAGCTTGCCGGCTGTGATATCGGTGGCGATAAAGCCGGGACAGACGGCATTGGAACGGATGCCGTCCGGCGCCAGTTCGCGGGCCATTGCCTTGGTCAGTCCGAGGATGCCGGCTTTGGCGGCCGAATAGTGTGGACCGCCGAATACTCCTCCGCCCCGCTGGGCGGAGACGGAAGAGATATTCACAATCGAGCCCGACTTTTTTTCCCGCATGTGCGGGATGACCGCCTGGCTCATATAGAGCGTGCCGCGCAGATTGACATCGAGCACGGCCTCATAGTTTTCAGGTTCGATGGTCATGATTTTCAGTGGCTGGGTGATGCCGGCGTTGTTGACCAGAATGTCGACTCCCCCGAGCCGGTCGATCACCTCGGCGGCGGCGGCCTCGCACGCCACCTTGTCGGTGACATTGCAGGCGACACCGATACTGCCATTGCCGAGATCTTTCGCTGCCGTTTCCGCCTCCGATTGATCGAGATCGAGGATCGCCACCCTGGCGCCGTGATCGGCGAACAGCCGTGCGGTCGCCTTTCCGAGCCCCCTCGGCGAAGCGCCGCCCGTTACGATTGCGGTTTTGCCATCCAGCAGTTTCATCAAACCCCCATTTCTCACAACCATGACCTGACGCTCTCCACAACGCCTCCGACAGATATGCGGTACTGGTCGTGGAGTGTCGGAAGCGCGCCCGCGTCGAGAAACTCGTCCGGCAGGGCGATCTGCCGGAACGGCACGTGGACGCCGGAACGCATCAGACATCCGGCAATCGCCTCTCCAAGGCCGCCAATGATCGTATGGTTCTCCGCCGTCACCACCAGGCGTCCAGCTTTCGCCGCCTCACGCGCAATCGTCTCCTCATCGAGCGGCTTGATGGTCGGTGAATGGAGAACGGCGCAACCGATGCCGCCTTTCTCCAACACCTTCGCGGCGTCGAGCACGCGCATGGTCATGAAGCCGGAAGAGATGAACAGGACGTCGCCGCCCTCGCGGAGCAGCTTGGCCTTGCCGATCTCGAAGCTGTAGTCATATGCGCCGAGCACATCGGGAACGTTTCCGCGCAGCAGGCGCATGTAAACGGGACCCGGATGGTTAACGAGCGCCGGCACCGCCTGGGCGATTTCCGTCGCATCGCACGGGTCGATAACTGTCAGGTTCGGCATGCCGCGGAAGATCGCAATATCTTCCGTCGCCTGATGACTCGGGCCGTAACCGGTTGTCAGCCCGGGCAGAGCGCAAATAATCTTTACCGGCAGGCTTTCCTCGGCAATCGCCATGCAGACGAAGTCGTAGGCTCGGCGTGACGCGAAGACCGCGTAGGTGGTCGCGAACGGCGTGAAGCCCTCTCGCGCAAGGCCTGCCGCCGCGGAGATCATGACCTGCTCGGCCATGCCCATCTGATAGAACCTGTCGGGATACGCGGCGGCGAACACATGCAGGTCGGTATATTTCGACAAGTCTGCCGTGAGGGCGACGATATCGGGCCGGGACTTGGCCAGCTCCACGAGAGCGTTTCCGAACGGCGCGGCGACCGTTTCGCGGCCTTCCGCATCGAGAGAGGCGATCATTGCCGATGTCGTCAGCCGCTCGCCGTCCTCGCCGACCGGCGCACTTCGCGGCGTGTATTTGGATTTCCGGCGGGTCAGTACAGCGGTCATGCCGGCATCTCCGCATCGAGGATGCCGCGGGCCTTTGCCCACTCATCCGCTTCGACACGAATGAAATGGGTGATCTCCCGGCTCTCCAGAAACGGGATGCCCTTGCACATCGTCGTCTGGCAGATGATGGCGCGCGGCTGCGACGCCTCCAGATTTCGTGCGGCATCAAACGCGGCAACGAGTTCCGGAATACTGTTTCCGTCAACGCGCTGCACGTGCCAGCCGAACGCCGCCCACTTGTCTTCGAGAGGCTCGGCACACAACATGTCGGTGCTCTTGCCGTCCGCCTGCTGATTGTTGAAATCGACGATGGCGATCAGGTTGTCCAGCTTGTGCTGGCTGGCCGACATGACGGCTTCCCAGGTGGAGCCTTCGCCCAGTTCCCCGTCCGACAGAAGATTGTAGACGAAGGCCGGATTCTCCTTTCGCTTCAGGCCAAGGCACATTCCGACCGCAATCCCGAGCCCGTGACCGAGCGATCCGCCGGTGATCTCCATGCCCGGGCTGTAGGCCGCCATCCCGGACATCGGCATGCGGCTGTCGTCCATGCCGTAAGTCTCGATTTCGTCTTCGGGGAGAACACCCGCCTCGATCAGGGCGGCATAGAGAGCTATGGCATAGTGGCCGATCGACAGCAGGAAACGGTCTCGCGCTTCCCATTCCGGGTCGTCGGGACGATGCTTGAGGGCATGAAAATAGGAGACCGCCAGCACGTCGGCGATGCCCAGTGCCTGGCCGATATATCCTTGCCCCTGAACCTCGCCCATGAGCAAGGCGTTGCGCCGGATTTCCCAGGCACGCCTTTCCAGGCTCGTGTTCGAGCCGCGGATATCACGGGACCCGTCGTTCAATGTGTTTCGCTCCCTTGCCCGGACCGGCTTTTCTTTTTGTTCTGTCCGGGTCTGGGACGCATGGTCGCGCGATGCGCCACGGAAGCACAATCTAGAAAACTTAAAAGATATTTTAGATATACTTAACTATCGCGCTCTTACGCCTCGACCAGCGCCGCCGCCAGTTCCTTGAAGTCGGCGACGATGAGATCGGGCTGGTGCGGGGTTTCGCCGAAGTGGCGCTTGCGCCGGTCGATGAAGGCGGTGCGCATGCCGAAGGATTTGGCACCCAGGCAGTCGAAGGCGTGGTTGGCCACGAACAGGCAGCTTGAGCGCTCCTCCCCCGTCAGCTCTTCGGCGGTAGCATAAGTTTTCCAGTGCGGCTTGAAGTAGCCCGCCTCCTGCACAGAGATCACGTGATCGAAGGGGAAGCCAATATGCGGCTTGGCGGCCTCCAGCATGTCACGGTCGCCGTTCGACAGGATCGCCAGCTTGTAGCCGCCTTCGCGCAACCGCTCCAGTGCCGCGACCACGTCAGGAAAGGGTTTGAGCGTTTCGATCTGGCTCACCAGCCAGCGCACGTCACCTTGAGTATAGGAGATGTCGCAGCGGTCCATGACATAGGACACGGCCCGGTGGCCGATCTGGCGGTAGGGCGTGTGGCCGCGGTCGCACAGGGCGTCGATCATCGAGTTCTCGAAATGGGTCCGGCGCCACCAGGTGACGAAGCGGTGCGCCTCCCCGTCCCAGCCCTTTTCTTTCAGAAACGGCGTGACCGCCTCGGTCAGACCTTTCTGCATGTCGACGACGGTTCCGTACTGGTCGAAGACGAGGATCCTGATTTCACGCGCCAGCGCAGTGGTCGATGTCATGGCTCTGTTCCCTCATAGGCGATTTGCGGACGGTCATGAGACTTAACGGGTAAGTGCCCACTCTACCAATCAGCAAACGGCGGCGCGGTATCATGCCGGCTTATATCCGGGTTGACATTTCCGCCCCGGGCGCGCCCCATCCCCTGCCCCATATTCAGCCGAAGGAGGCAGAACCATGAGCGCAAAGGGTGCGATACGGGCCGGGATCGGCGGCTGGGTCTTCGACCCTTGGCGCGGCTCGTTCTTTCCCGACGGGCTCGCCAAGACCAGGCACCTGCAGTATGCCAGCCGCGAGTTGCCGACGATCGAGATCAACGGCACCTTCTATCGCGGCCAGAAGCCGGAAACCTTCGCCAAGTGGGCCGAGGAGACGCCGGACGGGTTCGTCTTTTCCCTCAAAGGGCACCGGGCCATTTCAAACCGGCGCGAACTGGCACTCGCCAGGGAGTCGATCGAGATATTCTTCACCACCGGCATCGAGAAGCTGGGCGACCGGCTCGGTCCCGTCCTGTGGCAGTTCCGCGCGACCAAACAGTTCGATGCCGACGATATCGACGCCTTTCTCGGCCTTTTGCCCAGGGAGACAAGCGGGATTGCGCTGCGGCACGTGCTCGAGGTGCGCCACGACTCCTTCAAGTGCCCCGAGTTCGTGGAGCTTGCCGCGAAGCACAAGGTGGCGATCTGCAACGCCGACCATGAGACTTATCCGGCGATTGCCGACGTGACCGCCGATTTCATCTATCTGCGCCTACAGAACGGGGATGAAACCGTGCCGACCTGCTATCAGCCCGCCGCGCTCGATGCATGGGCGGCGAAGGCCAGGACCTGGGCCGACGGCGGACAACCGGACGGTGTACCTCTGGCCGACCCGTCCCGTGCGCCGAACGCGACTCCGCGGGACGTCTTTGTCTACTTCATCAACAAGGGCAAGGTCCGCGCGCCGCATGGGGCCATGGCGTTCATGGAACGCGTGCAATAGCGACCGTAAGCTTCTGTTCTTCAAAATCGGTCTACGTCTTCTGGCAAACACCGCCGGACCATGCCGCTTGTCGTGTCCCATACGGCAACCCTAAACTCGCGGTCATAAGTCGTTCAGGAGACCAGCACCATGCCCGACGCCCAGCCACACATTGTCCGCGCGCCACTTCAGTTCATGGTGCGATCTGACGAGAAACCGCAGATCCTGATGTCGGTGAACCAGGCGGAACCGAACACACGCACCGGGGAGTTTCAGATCACCGAGCTTGAGATTGCCGATGCGCGCGGCTTGTCCGAACAGCCGCAGCTCGACCGCGAGGGCTTTCAACTCGTGACCGCCCCGACCAGGGTGACCAACTTCTACGACGAGGATCAGATCACGGGCATCTACTATCCGGAGTGCATGGCCCTGCTGAAGGCGGAAACCGGCGCGCGGGAGGTTCACATCTTCGACCACACGCTGCGGGTGCAGGACCCGAACAAGCGCGAGACCCACGGCACGCGGCTGCCGGTGCCGATCGTGCACAACGACTATACGGAAAAGTCGGGCCCGCAGCGGGTGCGCGACCTGCTGGAGCCGCAGAAAGCCGCACGCTTTCTCGATGGCCGGTTCGCGATGGTCAATGTGTGGCGTTCCTTCGGAACGTCCGCGCAAGCCTATCCCCTGGCTTCCGCCGACGGACGGACGGTCCCTCAGGACGACTATATCGCCGTCGACATCGTCTACCCCGACCGGACCGGCGAGATTTATCAGAACGCCCATTCACCGGGGCAGCGCTGGTACTATTTCTCCGACATGGTCCCGGACGAGGCGCTCCTGCTGAAATGCTTCGACACCGCACAGGACGGACGCACCCGCTACACGGCGCACACGGGCTTCGAGAACCCCAACGCGCCGGAAGGCACACCGCCGCGGGAGAGCATTGAAGTGCGGACCCTGCTTTCGTTCGATGCGTGACGGACGGCTTAGCTGACTTCGAGGCGCGCCGGCGTCCAGCGCTCGCGACGGCGCTGGCGCCGCCCCGCCTCATCCTCACCCTCATAGACCGCAGGCTGCGGCTGCGGAAACCGCGCCCGGTCATCGAGCGTGACCGACATGAGCGTCGCGAACCCGTGCGCGTCGTTCGGGTCGGACATGAAAGCGGCGACGTAGACACCGCATTCCCGGCAGATGAGAAAGTCTGCCGCCTTCAGGCCGAACTGGTAGCGGCTGAGCGACGACCCGTCGCGCACGGTTATGACGGCCTCACCTTCAGGGTCGGACACGGCGGACGTGTTGTGCTTGCGGCAGAAGCCGCACTGGCATGCGCGGGGGACCGTGTCTTCCGGCGCCATGTCCGTCGTGTACTGCAGAGAAATATTGCCGCAATGGCATCCACCCTTGAGCTCGGCCATGTCCACCTCCGTTCCCGATGGATGTACGCCAAAACCGCTTCAATGCAAAGCGTGCGCCGGCGGCGGTTTACTCAACAATCACAAATGTTTGCCTCAATACTACAGAGAAAAGACCTTTCCGCACACGGACAAATCGTAAGCAACCGCGTAAGGAAACCTTAAGGCGGAATTGCTACCGTCCATCGACACTTTCAGTAGAGTACGGGGCGTATACGTGACAGTTTCGATCGTCGCGGAGAACAACGTCGAGTCGCACCTGCCACCCGTTGGCGAAATCGTCGCGATCAACGGCACCCGTGCGCGCGTCCTTCTTGCAAAGAGTGAAAACGGCACGCGGTGGCGCGCCGACGAGCACCCCTATGTCGGTACGGTTGTGACCATCGACACGGGCAATGCGATCGTTCTTTGCCTGATCACGGCGATGAGCGTCGCCGACGCCGAAACCGATCCCGATCTCGCCGGCAACCGCATCATGGACGTGGAACTCGTCGGCGAACTCCCGCGCCAGGAAGACGGCTATCTGTGCACCTTCCGCCGCGGCGTGTCCATCTATCCCCGACTCGGCGATCTCATTCATCTGCCAAGCCGCAAGGTACTCGAGAAAGCCTATTACTTCGGCAGCTTCGACGGCGTGGAAATCGGCCAGATTCATCAGGATCCCTCCATTCCGGCGGTGATCAAGGTGAACGAGATGCTGGGCAAGCACTTCGCCATTCTCGGCTCGACCGGCACCGGCAAGTCCTGCGCGGTCGCACTCATTCTGCGCCAGTTCCTCGCCAAGCAACCCAAATCGCACATCGTCCTCGTCGACCCGCATAACGAGTATGGCGCGAGCTTCGGCGAGCAGGCACACGTGCTCACGCTTGAGAATCTGCGGCTGCCGTTCTGGTTCCTCAATTTCGAGGAGATCGTCGAAATCGTCCTCGGCGGCAATGAAGAATACGGCGCGGAGATCGAGCTCTTGCGTGAGTTCATTCCCGCCGCAAAGCGACAGTTCGCCGCCAACCAGGGCCGGGAATCGCGGCTGCTTCAGCGCAGTGTCTCACGGCGGGAGCGTTACTCGGTCGACGTGCCGGTCCCGTACCGGATTTCCGACCTTGTGGATCTGATCCGCAATCAGATGGGGCTGCTTGAGACGCAAAAGGACCTGCGCCCCTACAAGCATCTGATCGCCCGCATCGAAGGTGTGACGCAGGACCCGCGCTACAATTTCATGTTCGGCAAGATGATGATCGAGGACAATCTGGGCGAGATCCTCAAACAGATCTTCCGCATTCCGGTTGCCGGGAAGCCGATCACCATCATTCAGCTGGTCGGATTGCCCGAGGAAATCATCAACGTGATCGTTTCCATTCTGGCGCGCCTCGCCTTCGATCTGGCCGTTTGGAGCGAAGGCAAGGTGCCGATCACATTCGTTTGCGAGGAGGCCCACCGCTATGTGCCCCGCGAACGCGACGCCGGTTTCGAGCCGACCAAACGGATCATCTCGAGGATTGCCAAAGAGGGCCGAAAATACGGCATCTCGCTATGCGTCGTGAGCCAGCGGCCCGGTGACCTTGACCCGACCATTCTCTCGCAATGCAGCACGATCTTCGCGATGCGGCTGTCGAACGAGCGCGATCAGAAGATCGTGAAGTCCGCCGTTTCCGATGCGGCCGAGAGCCTGCTGCGGTTCCTGCCGTCGCTCGGCACCCGCGAAACCATCACATTCGGGGAAGGCGTGACCCTTCCCTCGCGGATCATGCTTTCCGAGCTTCCTGCCGAGGCGATGCCCAAGGGCGCGAGCGCACATCTTGAGACCGACAGCGAGTTCGAGGCCGATCCGTCGGTCGTCGACACTGCGATTTTGAGGTGGCGTTCGGTCGGAAGCGATATCGAGTCTTTGCTCCCGCCCGATTCCCGCGTGGCGCCTGCGGCCCCCGCACAGCCTCCCGGCGTTCCGCCGGCACCGCCGAACGCGACGCACGTATCGCCCGGCCAGCCCGGCGTGATACCCGACAATGCCGGCATGCGGCATCCGCCCGAGCAGCCAGGCCAGATTCTCAACCCGAACGCGCCCGTCGGCATTGCCCGGCGCGCCCCGCTTCAACCTCAGTCCGGGCATCCTGCGCCGAATACGCCCCGGCCACCGAAGCCACGAACATAATATGATCTGGATCATTTGGTTTTCCTCGGCCAGATTTCGCCGAGCGATTCTGCATGTCGACTTGCCGGACCGGCGCATGGTAGACCTCGCCGCCCAAACGAGGAGAGACGCATCAGCATGCGCCCGATCATTTCCGTTCAGGATCTCACCAAGACGTATGAAGGTGGCTTCACGGCCCTGAAGAACATCAACCTCGATATTCACGAGGGCGAGATCTTCGGGCTTCTGGGTCCGAACGGCGCCGGCAAGACGACACTCATCAGCATCATCTGCGGCATCGTCAATCCGGGGGAAGGCTCGGTCACCGTCGATGGTTTCGACATCATCCGCAACTACCGTGAGACGCGCGCGCGCATCGGGCTGGTCCCGCAGGAACTGACGACCGACGCGTTCGAAACGGTCTGGCACACGGTGAGTTTCACGCGAGGGCTGTTCGGGAAACCGTCAAATCCCGCACATATCGAAAAAGTGCTCAAGGCGCTTTCCCTTTGGGACAAGAAGGACTCCAAGATCGTGACGCTGTCCGGCGGTATGAAACGCCGGGTGCTGATCGCCAAGGCATTGTCACACGAGCCGGAGATCCTGTTTCTGGACGAGCCAACCGCCGGCGTCGACGTGGAGTTGCGGGAGGACATGTGGAACGTGGTTCGCGAGCTGCGATCGTCCGGCGTCACGATTATTCTCACCACCCACTACATCGAGGAAGCCGAACAGATGGCCGACCGGATCGGCGTCATCAATAATGGCGAGATCATCGTGGTCGAGGAGAAGAAGGAATTGATGCGCAAGCTCGGCATCAAACAATTGACGCTCGATCTGCAGACGGCCCTGAAAAAGGTCCCGCCAGCCCTCAAGAAGCACAATCTTGAGCTCACGGGCGACGGGATGCATCTCGTCTACACCTATGACACCATGGCCGAGCGGACCGGAATAACGGCCCTTCTGAACGACGTCGGAAAAGCCGGCATCAAATTCAAGGACATCCACACCAGGCAGAGTTCCCTGCAGGATATCTTCGTCACCCTTGTGAAGAGGTCGTCATGAACTGGCGCGCGATCCTTGCGATCTACAAATTCGAAATGGCGCGAACCGGACGGACGCTCGGTCAGAGCATCGTCTCCCCCGTCATCTCGACGGTGCTGTATTTCGTTGTCTTCGGTTCCGCGATCGGTTCGCGGATCACCGAAGTCGACGGCGTCAGCTACGGTTCGTTCATTGTGCCGGGACTGATCATGCTGTCGGTGCTGACGCAGAGCATCGCCAACGCCTCCTTCGGCATCTATTTTCCTCGGTTCGTCGGTACCATCTACGAGATCCTGTCCGCGCCGGTCTCCTTCCTTGAGATCGTGATCGGTTATGTCGGCGCTGCCGCCACGAAGTCGCTGATTGTCGGAACGATCATCCTCGCGACGGCTGGTTTCTTCGTTCCACTGAATGTCGCGCACCCCGTGTGGATGGCATTCTTCCTGGTGCTCACCGCGATCACCTTCTCCCTGTTCGGGTTCATCATCGGCATCTGGGCGGACAATTTTGAAAAGCTGCAGATTATCCCGTTGCTCGTCATCACGCCGCTCGTATTCCTGGGCGGCAGCTTCTACTCTATATCCATGCTGCCCCCGTTCTGGCAGACCGTCTCGCTGTTCAACCCGGTCGTCTATCTGATCAGCGGGTTCCGCTGGAGCTTCTACGAGATCGCCGATGTTTCGCTTGGCGTGAGCCTTGGCATGATCACGTTTTTTCTGGCAGCGTGCATGACGCTTGTATGGTGGATTTTCAGAACCGGATATCAGTTGAAGAGTTGAGTCATCGGGAGGTTATTCATGAAACCGAAAATTGTGCGCGCCGCAGAAGGCGAAACGAAACAGGCTCCGGCAGACTGGTTCGTCGGGACCGTCTGGCAGGATCAGGTGTTCGTGCCGGAAGACCCCTCACGCCTGAGGGCCACGCGCGTCACCTTCACGCCCGGCGCACGCACCAACTGGCACACCCACGATGTGGGGCAGATCCTCTACGTTCTTTCAGGTGCCGGCCGCTATCAGCTGGAGGGCAAGCCGGTTCAGGAGATTCTGCCCGGTGACACGGTGATCATCCCGCCCGACGCGCGCCACTGGCACGGCGCCGCGCCCGACCAGATGATGTGCCATCTCGCCCTGTCCGAGTCGGGCGAGTCCGGTGCTGTCGCCGACTGGATGGAGCCGGTGAGCGACGAGGATTACACCGCGTCGCCGCAAAAGAACTGACGGAAAAGCGCGCGTTCTTTCCTTCGACGCCCCCCTCCCCTATGCTCATTGCGACGTTGGCGAGTCGCGCAAGATGGGGGATACAGCATGCCTGCCACGAAGACCTCGTCGCAAAAGCTTGAGGGCGCGGCTCTCGTCCTTGTCACCGCCTGTGTCGCCTCGTTCGTCGTCGCCTACAACAATACGGCGCTGATGACGGCCCTGCCGGTCTTGAAATCCGAATTCGACATGGATGCGGTCTCCCTGCAATGGGTGATGAACAGTTACCTGCTCGCCGCTGCAAGCCTGGTTGTCGTCATGGGGCGGTTCTCCGACATCTTCGGCAAGATGCGCCTGTTTCTGTTCGGTGTGATCGTGTTTGCGATTTCATCATTCATCCTGATCTTCTCGGAGAACACGTGGATGATGCTCGCATTCCGGTTTCTGCAGGGGATCGGTGCGTCATCCGTGTTCAGCAATTCCGCGGCACTCATAAATGTAACGACTCCGGAGAAAGAGCGGCCCGTCGCCATCGGCATCTGGGCCGGTGTGATCACGTTCGGCCTCGGCGCCGGGCCGCTGTTCGGCGGGTTCTTTACGGATGTGTTCAGCTGGCGGCTGATCTTCGCAACCGATGTCTTTCTGTTGGTGGTTTCGCTGGGACTGGCATGGCGCCTTCTGAGTCTCGGCATTGTCACACCTCAGGATGAAAAACGGGAGTCGGTCGACTATGCCGGTGCCGCACTCGTCACGATAACGCTCGCCTCGTTGGTCTACGCCGTCAGCCATGGCAAGACCTCCGGATGGACCTCTCCGACAATCCTGGCGGGCTTCGCAATCGGCCTTGCCGGCGCAGCGATCTTCTATGTCGCCGAACACCGTATTAAAAATCCGCTCGTGCATTTCGGACTGTTCGAGTGTCGACCCTATGTCGGCGCGACCATCGCCATGTTCGTCGTCGGATACACACTTTTCGGCTGCTTCTTCTTCTTGAATCTCTTCCTGCAATCGCCAAGCAGTCTTCATCTCACCGCCATTTCGACCGGCCTTGCGGTGCTGCCGATAGCAGTTCCGATGCTGCTTATCTCCGTATTCGTGCCGAAGAGGCTGGAGCGTGAACATTTCAGGTGGGCCATTGCCACGGGCATGCTTGCATTGGCCATCGGCCTTGGGCTGATGTCATTGTCCACCAACCAGACCACCTACGCCGACATCTGGTGGAAGCTCACGATCATCGGCTGCGGTTTCGGCCTGACATTCCCGCTGGTTCCGACGGTGGGACTGCGTGATCTCGCCGACCGCCATGCGGGGCAAGGCGCCGGCGTCATCAACACCTGTCTGTTCATCGGGGCAATTGTCGGCGTGGTGGTTGGCGGCCTGATTACTGCCAATGTGGCGCATGAGTTCGTCGCGGACGCCATAAAGGCCCTGCCCGACAAACCAACTGTGAGTATTGAGGTGATCCACCAGCTCGCGCATGGATCAGCCAGTGACGTAAAGGCCGCCTTGGCAAACTTCTCTTCAGGCGATGCCGATCGGCTCAAGGCGACGCTCGCCGATCTCGAAGACGACACGTTCGACGCGGTGATGATCTCCATGGCGGTGGTGGCGGTCATCGGCATGCTGGCAAGCATCGCTCTCATGCGTGACCGGCCGATCGGTCCTATTGCCTGAAACCCCAACCGCGTATCGTCCCCCGACGCAAAATCGGGGACACGCGCGCTAATAGTCTGTGAACGGCGCCGCCTTGAACTCCGTCATCTCCTCGCAAAGCCGTGCATGCCGCAGCAGGTTTGGATAGTCCCCGTCGCCCTCCGGACTCCCACCAAGATGCTCCGGATTCTTATGTGAGATGAACGTCACCGCGGTGGCGGACGCGATGTCGGCGTGCGAGACGCTCTCTCCCGCTGCGAACCCGTCGCCCGGCGTATGCCGCTCCAGCCAGGCCAGGCTCGCACCGATCTGCGCGACCACACGATCGACGCGGGGCTGGTCGATCTTGTCGGACGGGCGGCGCACGGTTTCGGTGCGAAACTCGACCGCCTTTTCCGCAAGCCCAACCGCAACGCCCACATGGGCCAGTGCCTTCGCCCGGGCATCAGCCGCCGACGGCCACAGCGATTTCCCCTCACCTGCCGCCCGGTCGAGATGGTCGAGAATGAGCGTCGAATCGGCCAGTACGGTTCCACCATCAAGGGTGAGCGCCGGAACCTTGCCGAGCGGGTTCACACGCAAAAGGTCATCGAAGTCGCCATATGCCGAGATCACGTTATGCCGGTACGGCAGGCGATAGAAGTTGAGCGCGATCGCAACGCGGCGCACGAAAGGCGAGTCGAGTTGGCCTGTCAGGATCACTTGGCGTCCTCGACTGCTCTCTCATACCCGAAACGGTCAAAATAACCGGCCCAGCGCTTGACGATCCTGGCCCGCAGGTCATCCGGCAGCTCGAAGACATTCGGCGTATAGGGTCCTTTGTCGGAGAGATATGCTTTCACCGCGCCTTCCGTACGGGCGTAGTCACCGAGATCGAGCTTCTCGTAAATGTCCTTGAGGATTGCCTCGGGGTTTTCCGCCAGGTCTTCGTAGCGGACCTCGATGAGATGTCCGTCCGGAATGAGGTGCTTGTCTTCCTCATAACGCTTGAAGACCGTCTCAAAGACGGAGAACACAAAACCCTCCATCCAGGGATCGTCACCCGCCGGATTGTGCAGACCCTGAACCGAGTCGAGCGACTTCCAGAGCTTTACCGTCGACGGGTAGATCGCCAGCGGATTGCGTGAGATGTGGACGAATTTCGCATCGGGGAACAGCTTCAGTAGCGTCCTTACGCGGGCGGTGTGCGCAGGCGACTTCATCACAAGCCGCTTCTTTTGCTTCAGCGAGAGGCGCTTGATGAACCACAAGAAGCCCTGCTCCCACTCGCGCCGCTCCTCGTCACTCAGGCCGACGAGATCGAGATACTCCATGTCCTGGGGACCGTGTCGCGGCCATGCCAGTGTGACGTAGTGCGTGCCCATACCCAGATTGGCGAATGCGAATTCGTCCTCCTGCGGCCGGTCGACGCCGACGGCCACATTGTCCATCGGACGGCGTTTGGGAAGAAACACGTTGAACCATTTGCGCACCGCGCCGCCGGTCAGCAGGAAGTGGTTCGGGAAGAAGCACTGATAGGTTGTGGGGTACCCGTGTTCGGGATCGCAGGCCAGCAGATCGTGCAGATAGGTTGTGCCGGAGCGCCAATGCCCGAGGACGAAAACGGGTGCTGTTTGAATCTTGTGGCGGTTGGCCTGCACGCCATAGATCAACTCGGACATGACATAGAACAGGGAGTTGAACGGCGCCCAGATGGTGACGGTGAGAATGTTCGGCAGGCAATTCAGCGTGATGTCGAAGCGCCCACGCGCGAGCAGCCTGAACCATGTGACGACGCCCATGCCATGCCAGAAATAAAGCAGCCAGCCTCCCTCGCGGTGCACCTTCATCGGCGCGCGCACCTTCTTCCAGAACTTCTTCCATTTCTTGTTCCGGCGCGGTTTGTCGGTTTGCTGATCGTTCATAGGAGGCTCACATTTCGGCCCGCCCTAGTTAGACGGAAACGCGGACCGGGGGAAGATCGCAACGCGCCGCACGCTCCTCTCGACTGGCCGCCCGGCCTATGGCCTAATCGAACCATGTTGAGAAAACACGCAGCACGCGCCGCCCTTGTTGCGATGACCGCACTCGCGCTGGCGTCGGGGTCCCACCTGTCCGCGCAAGTCCTCCCCGACCAGGGCACCGTGAAGACTCCGGCCTGTGGTCCGCGCATTCTGGTGGAATACACAGACGACAATCCGGACTACTTCATCGTCAAGAACCGCTCCGCCGACGGCTGGTCGCTCGAACTGATCGCCTTCGACCTGTCTTCCTCCGCCGGCAATCTCGTATTCGATCCCGAAACCGGAGGCGCCGGCGTGGGCGATGCTGCCGCATTCGTCCCGGATGCAACGACAAAAATCAGACTGCTCGGCACCGTCCCGGCGCAGGATGGCGGACAGACACTGTCATTGCGCTTCGACAACTTTCCGGCCAGCCAGGATTACACGTTCCGCATCGATCTCGATGCGTCTCCGTCCGGCGAAGGCCGTACCTGGGTCTTGCCGACGGACATGTCCGGCACGCGGCTGCTGGCGGAACTGCGCGGACCGCGCGGGCAGAGCGACAGGATCGATGCCGTGTTCGATGCGAACGCCGAAGCGGACACCGGTGCAGGCGGTTGCGTGTGACGCTCGGTCTCCAACGCCGCCACCGCGACGTGTCACAAACGTGATAATTTCCTCTCGATTGTGACAGCAAGCTCTGTCCTAATCTTGTCGATGCGACGGACTTCCAGAATTGCACGAACCGTGACGGCCCTGTCTTTACTCATGGCCCTCGGTGTGTTCGCAACCGCCCCTCCGGCGGCGGCGCAATCCGGCGACCCGACAAATGCCGGACCGTCCTCATGCGGACCGCGCTTCAAGATGGTCTACAAGACCGGCTACCCGAGCACATTCCTGATCGAAAACCTGAGTCCGCCAGGATGGATGCTGCAAACTCTCACAATCGACCTCCGCCCTTCATTCGGCGAGGCCGTGTTCAACCGGCGACCGGGCAGCATGGGCGCAGAAGCGCCGGATGCCTTCTATCAGCTGCGGGCAAGCGGTTCGGAGGTCGGCCTTCGCCAACCCGCATCCCTGACCGCCGACAATCTCGTTCTGACCCTGTCCTTCGAGGCCTTTCCACCGAAGGAACGGATCGCGTTTCTTATCGACCTTGACGACAAGTCGCTGGTTTCGGCGCGCGGACAACGCCGGGTCACCTTCGGCGAACTGGCCGGGACGAAGGTGAGCGCACAGATGAAGGCGCAAAAGAAGAAATACCCGGCTTACGTGGAAGCGACCTTCAATCAGACCGGCCTCGCGGACTCCGCAGCAGACGGCTGCACCTAGAGCCTCTTCAACCAAATCCGAGTCAATTCTGTTTCTCGATTGGCGTGTGCGATCCGTCGCCTAAACGGTCGCGAGGCTCTAGGCTGAATCGACATTCATCGCATCCAGAGCAGTGCTGCCGCGAGATGCAGGAAGCTCAAGAAGTACAGGGCCCTCCGGTCGAAGCGTGTGGCG
>JANQLP010000173.1 GCA_028280515.1 Hyphomicrobiales bacterium | reverse complement strand
CGGGGTGGAGCGGTTGAGGAAGAGGCGGATGTGGTGGATGTTGAGAAGGGCGTTGTGACGGTCGAGGGAGCCTTCGGGCAGCTCGGGCAGAAGGCTGAGGATTTGGCGGAGCATGGTCTCAAGGTCGGTTTTGGTGATGCGGCCCAGTTCGGTGTAGGTCAGCAGTCTCATTATTTCCTCCTTCGGTTTTCGACCGCGCCATCGCGGCCTTCTTGCCGAGACGCCTTGCGCTGGAGGAGGCGGCTGCACCGCGAAGCGGCCGCAACGAAGTGGAGGAGTTAAGGGCTTGCCCGCACACTTGCGGTCACCCGAGCCGACGAACAGTGCTGTACTCGGCATTCATGAAGGCCCGCGCATGGCCGGGCGTACGAAGGGGTAAGATTGCTGATCTATCCGAACGTCTTTGCCCGCTTCACCACGGCGACTTGCGGCTGATCCGTCCATCCGTTCTGCCGGGCAGCGAAGAGCGCACGGTGGCGACGCCCATTCGTCTTGCGCCTGCACATCGCGCGATTCCTGATACCGCTTTTCATCCGACCCGCACCAATTGACGTGAGGCGTCTTTCGCTGCTGCGTTTTTCTTGCTGCCTGCCGTCGTCTGTTTTGGGTCATGCGCCCCATGCACGCATGGCCTTTGAACATGGGGTCTAACCGGGGCGGGACGCTATGGGTCAACCGGCGGCCCGATCCATTCGCCTTTCGCTGCGCTTAAGGCTCCCGTGTTGCCGGTATGACCCGCGTCTTCCGTCACCGGTTTTTTCGTCCCCATAAGGCCAGGCGTGGTGCCGGGCCGAAACCGAAAACGACGGAGACTACAATGCGTAAGAAACCAAACGAAGCGAAGCGGCCGACCCACGCAATCTTTCAGGTGCTGGGCGAGGGTGAGAAAGCCCGCTGGGTCAGGATCGGCGCCGCGTGGCTGCACAAGGACGAGAAAGGCGCGAACCTGGTGTTCGATGCCCTGCCGCTGAACGGACGGACGGTCATCCGCGAGGTGAGCGAGCAGCAAGAGCAGCCGGGCGAAGGGGGTCAGCAATGACCCCCAACCCTTCCAAGAAGGCCCGGCGCGACGGCAAGATCGTGCTGGACCGCGATCAGGTCAAAATCATCCTGGTCTACATGATGGGCTGGGAGCCGGAAGACGCCGCGGGATTCTGGCGGCTCGCCGCTCAAGAGACCCGCAACCCCGGCTGCCTGGACCGGATGCTCCGGCGCGAGACCGCGAGGATATTCCAATCCATCGACGCAGAGGGTCAGTCATGACCCTCTGTTTCGCGCTGCCCGCGACCGCGCATCCGTTGCGACTTAAGGAGCGATGCGGGCATCGCGCGCCACGCCCTGTCGCTAACGGACACGTCCGCCATTCCGATCCATGGATTCCGGCTCGCGCGGCGAGACGCCGCCTGGCCGGAATGACGATGGAGAGGACGTGACTCCGCCGCCGTTGCGAATCAGCGTGCAACGCTGCAACCGTCCGCCATGCATCGGCGACGGCGGAGACCGGCATGGGCGACGACGAGGATCGCAAACGGCTCAAGGACAATGCCGGTCTGGAAAACATAAGGAAAGACGTGCCGCGGGCCGACCGCGCGCCGCCCGGCCATGTCGGTACGGGACCGACGCTTTCATCGCCGGAGCTGGGCGGCATGTCCCAATCGCGGCGGCCGTTTCAATCCCGCTGGCACGCGCCGGAACGACAGGAAAAGTCACCGGAGCGAGGCCCGCCGATCGTATCGCCATCACAGGGTGGCGAGGAGCGGCGCTTCAAACGCAACGACGACGCGCGGGAAAAGAACCGGCACGAGCAAGGCCGCGGTTCCAACCGCCGGCAGGACGACGACCGGAAAAAGGAGTTCAGATGCTTCGACAAAGGCGACCTGCGCCGCGATTTTGATCGGTCGCGATAAACGTTGCGTCGGACGTGAAGCGGGATGTAAGCGGCGCAAGACGGCTCGCGGTCGTCATTGCGAGGAGCCGCGCCGCAGTGAAACGAAGGCGGGCGACGAAGCAATCCAGCCGGCACAATGGATCGCCACGGACGCTAAAAGCGTCCTCGCGATGACAGGTTAAGTGCTGCAGTCTTTCTGCCGTTTCCTGGACTCGCATTTCCTGCCTACCCTTATTGGAAAATATTCTCCCCAAATAACCGTTCACTGTGGCGACGAAACCAAGCACTATCCTGACGAGATCAACTCCATTGTTTACCGTCGCTCTGAGCCGGTCGAACTGAAGACGGTTGATTTTGGAACGCTGTTCTTAACGCTGATGGAGTGCGACAAGGTTGCAAGTTCCGACTTAAAGGGCTCTCACTTCGTTCACTTCATCGCTCACGATCGGACTGTGCATTCACAGAGAATAGATGGAAAACTTGGGCTTAAGTATTTCGGGGAAAATGAAGATCGAGTCTTCCATGCAATTTTGACTGGTGAATTTCTTGACAATAATGTTAACCAGGAGCGCACCGCTTTTGCGTTTGATGACGCTGTTTTCGATCGTATCGTAGGTGAGTTTTGCAATGAACACATCGAAAATTTCTTGGAAGACCCGCTAACGAGGCTCAGCGGATCGCAACGAGAGATAATTCAGGCTATTACTGAGTCTTATCCTTCTGTGGCGTTTGGCGATACCAACGAGCTTCAGGCGAAGATTCCGTCAGGCGAACTTAATAAAGACGCCATTTATGGACATTTTTCACGAGAACGATTTCGCCGGGACCGGCGGCAGGCGGAGAAAATCCGTTCAGTACTATCTCGATTGAAAGAAGGCACAGCCGACGTCAATACGTTCGCATCGGCGATCGCGGATGCAGGAAAAGCGCTGGAGGATGCTGAGCAACGGAGTCTTGCTGAATACGTCGTGCGGCGAAAGGTGGTTCTAGACTTTATAGAAATCTTACTAGAGAAGGTACGCGACGATGCTCGGGATAGCTCATACCAGCGTGAAGAGCTCCTTCACTCATTCATCTGTCCACTTCGTGTAAACACGCTAGAGAGTGGCACGAAAAAGGTAGAACCTGCGAGCTCGCATGATCTCTGGATTGTTGATGAGCGGTTGACGTTCGCTCAATATTTTAGCTCAGACACCGAGTTCCCGACCTTGTCAGGAGCCATGGTAAGCGAAGATCGACCGGATGTGCTCGTTTTCGACTACGTGCACGGCCTGAGACAAACAGACGAGCCCTCCAAGGTCCTTCTCGTCGAGTTCAAGCGTCCGGGCAGAACGTCGTACGCAGAACATGAAAACCCGCAACACCAGATCCAGCGTTACCTTAAGCGTCTGCTTGAGGGCGGTTTGGTTGATGTAAAGGGGCAGCCAGCCTGTACAACTCGGGCCAGACACTGTCTTTTACTGCTTTGTCGTCGCAGACATAGTCGGTAAACTTGACGAGTGGACTTATACATGGCAGCGAACCGCCGATGGCAGAGGTCGCTATTTTCAGCCGCAATATGGATTCAAGGGCTCAATCGAATTGATGGGATGGGACAGGCT
Source organism: Hyphomicrobiales bacterium (assembly GCA_028280515.1). Taxonomy (GTDB): domain Bacteria; phylum Pseudomonadota; class Alphaproteobacteria; order Rhizobiales; family Methyloligellaceae; genus UBA2767. The sequence continues at coordinate 199 of JANQLP010000173.1, read as the reverse complement.
TCTGAGTGATGCTCGCGCACGCAATCAGGCATTCTTCGATAAAGTTGGTATTTCTGGAAAGTGTTTTTTTAGCGCCAGATGACACTACTTAAATGTTGGTTGCAGGGCGCGTCCGGCCCTACGGCCGGACCGGGCTGTACGCGACCGCCGCCCCTCGGACGGCTGGTCTTGCCGAGCCCCGCCTCGGGTCTCGGCCCTG
>JANQLP010000150.1 GCA_028280515.1 Hyphomicrobiales bacterium | reverse complement strand
AACGCATAAAGATGCTCTAACACTTAAAGATATAGAGCAAATTTATCCGATTAGGTTGAAACAGGGTGAGTCAACCTAATCGGATTTTGCTCTAGGCGGTTACTGGCGTGAACGTGCAGACCTGACCGGGGTCAGATGCTGGTCGAGTGGGTCGCGGCGCTATGCCCGCCGCAGGAATCGAACTCGGTTGCGACGGCGCGCAGGAACGGCCGCCCCTTCTCCGTCACCACGAAGCCGTCGGTGTTGCCCCTGGATATGGCCACAATTGTGATCCGGGTCACAGGGATTCCCGGTCGAACACATTACGTCTTTGTCACGTATGGCGTGACGCGGAAATCGTCGCGCGGGAGGCCGGGCAATCATGCCGGCAAGGAGGTAGACGAATGTCTGACGTTGCAGCCAGAGTTATCGATATTCTGAAAACGCACGCCCGTGCGTCTACAGACAACATTTCACCGGAAACCAACCTGGTTGATCTCGAAATCGAGTCGCTCGACCTGGCGGTCATCGTGTTCGACATTGAAGACACGTTCGGAATCGAAATTCCTTACAATGCCAACGAGGAAGTCGAGGAACTGGCCACTGTCGGATCGATCATCGACAAGGTTCAGTCGCTGGTTACCGATACGAAGAAAGCGGCCTGAACCGCTCAGGTGATATTCTGCCGGTACGGCGTAAATAGCCGTGGGCCGAGCCATCGGGCTGCGCTCCGAGCGAGACCGGATTCCCGTTATGTGGGCCGCACGCCCCCCCCACCCGATATGGTAGCCATCGTCCGCCACAATCGCCCACATGACGGGACATCCCTCCGCGATCAGGACGAATCCATCGGCCACGGGCCCGGCAAACTCGTCTTCCCTGAAGTCAATCAGGCAATCGCCTTCTTCCACGACACGCATCCCGGACGACACATTCCGTCACCGGAATCAAACTTTCTGGTGTTTCAGCTTCGGTGTGTCGGCGGTTGATGGCCTGCCGTCCCGAAGAGTCAGGCATAGTTGTGATCCGAATCACAAGGAACCTCGGCGGCTCTCCCTATCTCTGTGTCACGTTCGGTGTGATGCCAACGATGTCGCGCTGAAGTCTGAACCCTGAACCCTGCAAGGAGTAGGACGAATGACCAACGTTGCAGCCAAGATAATCGAGATTTTGCAAGAGCACGCCCGTGCCAAGAAGAAGACGATGTCACTGGATACGAAGATGGCCGATCTGGAAATCGACTCGCTCGACCTGGCGGTCGTTGTGTTCGATATCGAAGATGCCTTCGGAATCGAGATTCCCTACGATGACGACGAGGACCTCGAGAATCTGGCGACGGTCGGACGGATCTTCGAGAAAGTCCAGGCGCTGCTTGCCGAATCCCGGAAGGCGGCCTGAACGGCCGGGCGATTGTTTGTCCGTGCCGTGCAAGCGGCAAGGAGAAAGGTACGAGGCGTCGTTTCGCGCAGCGTCAGATGCCGGTCGAGTGGGTCGCCGTGCTTTGCCCGAGATAGGAGTCGAACTCGGCGGCGATGGCGCGCAGGAAGGGTCGCCCCTTCTCCGTCACCACAAACCCGTCGGCTGCCGGCTCGACAAGACCGTTCTCGGCATATTCGGTGAGCCGTGTGCTCTCGTCGGCGATGCTGTGTCCCACTTCGCCAAAGCGCCTGCCAAGCTCGCGCGCGGGAAACTTGAGCTCGCACATCAGCTTCTCGATCGCAAAGGCACGGGCGCGGTCCTGATGCGACAGGGCGAAGCCCCGCACCGTCGCCAGACCCGAAGAGGTGACCCGGCGCTGATAATCAGCCACAGGGACGGCATTCTGCGCGTAGCCTTGCGGGAGACGCGAGATCGACGATGCGCCAAGCCCCAGCAGGGCATCCGACATATCGGTCGTGTACCCCTGAAAGTTCCGGCGCAGGGGGCCGCGCGCCATGGTGTCGTCCGGTTTGCAGAAATGGTCGATCCCGGTCCGTTTGTATCCGGCTTTGGTCAGGCTCCCGCTCATGATCTGGGACAGTTCGAGGCGGTCCTCGACGCCCGGCACGCTGTCATCGTCGATCAGGCGCTGGTGGGTGACGCGCTGGGGAAGGTGCGCATAGCCGAAAATCGCGACCCGGTTCGGCTGGAGCGAAATGATCGCGTCGATGGTCCGCTGCGCCCTTTCCGCCGTCTGATGGGGAAGGCCGTACACCAGATCGATGTTCACCGATGAGACGCCGGCGGCGCGAAAGCGCTCGACAACGTCGCGCGTCGCCTCGATCGACTGATGCCGGTTTATGGCCTTCTGGACAACGGGATCGAAATCCTGAACGCCGAGGCTGATGCGCGTGAGGCCGGCAGCAATAAGGGCGTCCGCCTTCTCCTCGTTGACTTCGCGTGGGTCGATCTCGATGGCGAATTCGGCGTCCGGTGCCACGTCGAACCGTTCGCGCAGCAATCCTGAGAGACGCGCGGTGTCGTCCGGGCTCAGGATATCTGGCGACCCGCCGCCCCAGTGAATATGGTCCACATGCGTGCCGTCGGGAAGCAGCCCGGAGATGCGCTTGATCTCCTCTTCCACGCAATCCAGGTATCGTGCGACAGGTGCATACCGCTGGGTGATCTTGGTCGTACAGGCGCAGAACCAGCACAGCGTGTCGCAAAACGGGATATGAACGTAGATCGACAACCCGGACCCGGTGGGAATCGCCCTGATCCAGGACGCATAGTCCTCCTCGCCGACCTCATCGCGAAAATGCGGCGTCGTCGGATAACTTGTATAGCGGGGCAGGGGCCTGCTGAGCCTGCTGACCAATGCCGGGTCCACTGGAACCTCCGCCTCTTCCTGTTGGTTCAATGTCTGGAGGGTAGTCCAGCAACGGGGTGCGGCCATTGACGAAAATCAAACCAAACGGTCGATTCTCCGAAGCGGTCCGACAGTCCTGACCGTGCTCCCTGACGCGTCTTGAGGCGCCTACGCCGCCACCGCTTCCAGCGTCACGCCGGGGTCGGATCTTCATTCGAACCGGTACTTTACGTCCACTCCGAGTTGCTGGCCCAACAACTTGGCACAAGCCTTTCCCTCCTTATCGCAAAAAGCATCTTCCTCGTCCGTCCACTCGTCCCACGGACTGTGCGACTGAATCCACTTCTCGTAGCGGCGCAGACGCCACATCAGGTCAAGAGGAAGATCAATGCTACCGACACTAATCGATGTACCTCTCTTGGTGAGGATAAGGCTCCCTTCGGTGTCCGGAACGAGTGTCACCCCGTCGGACTTCAGTCGGTCCGTAAACTCACGACGCGATTTCTCCCAGACAGAGAATTCCTCCTGCATCAGCTCGGCGAACGTATCTCCGATGGGTGATGGGGTTGGGGTGCCCTCTTCGTCGTAGCACTCAAGCGGAAGTCCGAACTCTTTTGATCCAATTGTGGCGTAGGTTGCGAAAATCCAGCTTCCATCTCCGGGATCAGGTATGACCGGTTCGGCCCAGTGGCGGAACCAGACCATTTTGGAGACGGATATTAATATGGTGGGTTCGACCTCATCACTCAGGTTGATATCGCCGACATTGGCTGGCAACTTGCCGATATTCTCCGCGTAAAAGCAGTCGGGGCCGAACATTTCCGTAACGATCTCTGACAACCCGGGACCATCCGGTCGCGAATCAGGGTCTTCATCGACAAGTACGAGATCGAATTTCTGATTTTGATTCTCGTCGATGTGTTTTCGCACTGCGTTCGCGCAGGCGACACTGCTCGCAAACAAAGCAACGGCACGCTTTTTTCTCTCATCGTAGTCGTCGAGAGTACCCATCTTTTAGCCTATGTATCGCCGAACAAATCAAACTACTTGAGAAAGCAGCTTGCTCTTTTGCCAATCGGCAACCGGCCAGTCAAATCCAAATGAGAAAATTGCGAGCCGCGCGCAGTCACCAGTTTGCGCCTACGCCGCCACCGCTTCCAGCGTCACGCCGGGGTCGGGACGGATCGTCATGTGCATGACGGGGGTGGGCAGCGGTCCGGCGGGTGAAAACCTGAACCGGGACAGCAGCGTCATCAGGATGATCTGCGCCTGCATCATGGCGAAGTTCGACCCGACGCAGATGCGCGGCCCCGCCCCGAAGGGCAGGTACTGAAACCGGTCGCGCTCGGCGACCTTGTCGGGCGCGAAGTGCTCCGGGTCGAACGCGTTGGGCCTGTCCCAGTACATGTCGTGACGGTGCAGGGCGAAGATGTTGAGAAATACGGTGTCGCGCGCGCGGATTTCGCGGTCATAGAGCTCGTCCGGCTCCACGACGTTGCGGGCGAGCAGGCCAACCGGTGGATAGAGCCGCATCGCCTCCTGCAGCACCTGTTCGATATAGGGCGCGCGGGGCAGGTCGTCGGCGCCCGCCGCGCGTTCCCCAAGCACGGAACGGGCTTCCTCATGGGCACGCGCCTGGGCGTCCTCGTCGTGGGACAGCAGAAACAGCGACCAGGCGAGGGCGAGCGCCGTCGTTTCATGACCCGCGACGATGAAGAACTGCATGTTATGCAGCAGGTCTGTGGGGGACATCTGTCGCCCGGTCTCGGGATCCTCGGCCTTGAGCATATGATCGAGCAGATCGTCGAGTTCGCCCGCGCCGCTTTGCCGCCGCGCCTCGATCGCCTGTGCCACCATGCGGTGCATGGTGCGGACGGCACCGCGCCCGCGCAATTCGCCGGGACGCGGTATCCAGTGCGGCAGGTCGAGAAAATCCATCAGCGAGGCGCGCCCGACGGTCACGAAGTATTTGATGATCGCCGCGCCATACTCGTCCGCGTCGAAATGATCGCGGCCCGAAAGCGCGACCTCGCAGATCACGTCGAAGGTGGCCGACAGCATTTCGCGGACGATCTCGATCGGACCGGCCTGCGCGGAGATGCGCGCGGCGGCGCGCTCCGCCGTTTGTGTCATGACCGGTGCAAGCGCACGCACGTTGCGTGTTGCGAAGACCGGGGCGATGGCGCGGCGCTGCCAGCGCCAGCGCGCGCCTTCCGACGTGAACAGGCTTTCGCCGACGGCGGAGCGCAGCATGCGGATCATGACTTCCGACTTGGGATAGTTGTCCACAT